>JALHDK010000036.1:0-10625 GCA_022838965.1 Actinomycetales bacterium
CACGGGCTGACGGGGAGTGGATGCCGGTGTCGAGCCATGGGGCGGTGATCAGGCTTCGCGCCCTGCGTGACCTGCTCGACTCTCTCGCGTTCCCCCTGGAGATCGACCGGGTCGCCCAGGCGCGGGCCGCCACCGACCACGTCGTCAACCAGCTCGATGACTACGTCCTGCCGCGCTACGAGCGCCTGGACGCCCCCCTGCTGGCGGTCGTGGGCGGTTCGACCGGCGCGGGGAAGTCCACCGTGGTGAACTCGCTGCTCGGCACCGTCGTGGCGGCGTCGTCGGCCATCCGCCCCACCACGCGCCGCCCCCTGCTCCTCCATCACCCCGCGGAGGGCGAGTGGTTCGACGACGACCGGATCCTCCCCTCCCTCGCACGGGTACGCGTGGCCCCGGACGCCCCGCCCTCCACGAGCCTCGCCGACGGTCCGGTGCACTCGGAGCTTGAGATCCGGGCCTCCGCGGCCCTGCCCCCGGGCCTCGCACTCGTCGACGCCCCGGATGTCGATTCGATCGTGGACGAGAACCGCCTGCTCGCCGCCCAGCTGCTGGCCGCCGCCGACCTGTGGCTGTTCGTCACGACGGCGGCCCGGTATGCCGACGCCGTCCCGTGGGACCTGCTCCGCGACGCGGCCACCCGCAACATCGTGGTCGCCATCATCCTCGACCGCGTCCCGCCCGAGGTGCTCGGCGAGGTGCGGGAGGACCTGCGCCGACGGCTCGTCGAGGGAGGGCTCGGGGGAGCACCCCTCTTCACGATCCTCGAGTCCCCCCTGCGCGGGGGCCTGCTCCCCGAGCGCGAGATCGCACCCATCCGGGAATGGCTCGGGGGGCTCGCCGCCGACGCGGCCTCGCGCTCACGGGTCGCCCGGCAGACGCTCGCGGGGGCGGTCGAATCCGTGCTGCGGCAGGCGGTCGCGGTGGCGGCGGCGGCCGACGAGCAGGTGGCCGCGGCGGACCGCCTGCGCGGGCAGACGGTGGACGCGCGGGACGCCGGCCTCCGGCGGATCCGGAGCGCCACCGCGGACGGCTCGCTCCTGCGTGGCGAGGTCCTGGCACGGTGGCAGGAGTTCGTCGGCACGGGGGAGTTCCTCCGCAGCCTGGAGGCCCAGGTCGGCCGGCTGCGGGACCGGGTCTCGGCGTTCCTGCGCGGGCAGCCCCAGCCGGGCGAGCACGTGGAGGCCGCGATCGAGGAGGGGCTGCTCACCCTCCTGGTGGCCGAGGCCCAGCGCGCCGCCGCGGACATGGACCACGCCTGGCGCTTCGAGGGGGGCGGCCGCGAGCTGCTGGCCGCGGCCCTGAAGTCGCTCCCCTCCGAGGCGCGGCTGCGGTCCGAGGCCTCCCGTCACGTCGTCGAATGGCAGTCCGACCTCCTCGACCTGGTGCGGACCGAGGGCGCGGATCGTCGCTTCACCGCCCGCATGCTGTCCCTGGGCGTCAATGGCCTCGGCATCGCGCTCATGGTGCTCATCCTCGCCTCGACGGGCGGCGTCATCACCGGGGCGGAGGTGGCCGCGGCAGGTGGCACCGCCGTCGTCGGCCAGAAGCTGCTCGAGGCCGTGTTCGGCGAGGACGCCGTCCGCCGCATGGCGAAGCAGGCCCGCGACCAGCTCCACCAGCACGCGGAGCAGCTGCTGGACTGGTACCTCGCGCCCTTCGTGCGGGCCATCGACGACCTGCCCCTCCGGGCGGACGCCCGCGCCGCGATCGAGGCGGCGGTGGCGCAGGTCCGGGCGGAGCAGCACCGGAATGGAGACGTCGCATGAAGGCCCCCACCCTCGCGGAGGAGGTGGCTGCGCTCACCCGGGCCGTCGATCTCGCGGACGGCCGGCTCTCGGACGCGCCGCTCACCGCGGCCCGGGAGACGCTGGAGAAGATCGGTGCCCGGTCGCTGCTCGCACCCGACCGGACCGTCGTCGCGCTGCTCGGCGCCACCGGCTCGGGCAAGTCGTCGGTCTTCAACGCCCTCGTCGGCGAGCCGATCGCCCGCGTGGCCGCCACCCGGCCGACCACGCGCCGCCCGCTCGCGGCCACCTGGGGCGAGGGGGCGGCGGAGCTGCTCGACTGGCTCGCCGTGCCTGACCGGGTGGCCCGGCCCGACGACGGCTCCGGCCTCATCCTCCTCGACCTGCCCGACATCGACTCGACCGAGCTGGAGCACCGCGAGATCGCCCGTCGCATGTCCGAGGTGGTGGACGTGCTGGTGTGGGTGCTGGACCCGCAGAAGTACGCCGACGCCGTCGTGCACCACGAGTACCTCCGGCCGCTGGCCACCCACGCCGACGTCACCCTCGTGGTGCTCAACCAGGCGGACCGGGTGAGTGAGGCCGAGGCGGCCTCCATCCTCCGCGACCTGCGCCGCATCCTGATCGCGGACGGGATGCACGGTGTGGAGGTGACCGCCGTCTCCGCGCGCACCGGGGCCGGCATCCCCGAACTGCGCGCCCGCATCACGGCCATCGCCGCCTCGAAGCAGGCCCGCCTCGCCCGGGCGCACGACGACCTGCGGCGCTCCGCGTTGCGGCTCGACGAGGCCGCCGACGGCGCCGCGGCCCCCGTGGGCGGGATCAGCCGGGCGAACCGCGACCGACTGCTCGACGCCGCGTACCGCGCCGCCGGGATCCCCGCGGTCGCCCAGGCGGTGCGGGGCTCCCACATCCGGCGGGCGCGGGCGCACGTCGGCTGGCCGCCGGTGCGGTGGCTCGCGAAGTTCCGGCCGGATCCGCTGCGGCGGCTCCACCTCGACCGCGCCGTGACCGACCCCGCGCTCGCGCGCACCTCCCTGCCGGGGCCCACCCCGGTGCAGGAGGCGGCGGTCCGGGCCGCCGCGCACGCGCTCGTCACGGGTGCCACCGGCGGACTGCCGGACATGTGGCGCTCGGGAATCCTGCAGGAGGTGGAGGCCCGGATCCCGGCGGTGGTCGCCACCCTCGACACCGCGGTGGCCGGGGTGGACTACGAGCGGGACAGCCGCCCGGTGTGGTGGCGGATCGTGGGAACCCTCCAGGTGCTGCTGGTCGCCGCCGCCGCGGTGGGTGCGGTGTGGCTCGGCGGCCTGTACGTCATGGACTACCTCCGCATGCCGCCTCCCACCACCCCCATGCTGTGGGAGATCCCCTGGCCGAGTGCCCTGATCATCGGGGGGCTGGTGCTCGGTGCGCTGGTCGCGCTGGTCTCGATGGCGTTCGCCCGCGTGGGTGCCACCCGCAAGGCCCGCAGGGTCACCGGGCGGCTGCGCGAGGCGGTGGCCCGGGCCGTGGAGCGCCAGCTGGTGGCCCCGTTGCGCACCGAGCTCGAGGACTACGAGTACTTCCGCAGCGCGCTGGGCACGATCCTGCGGCGCTGATCAGGCCTGCGCCGCTGATCAGTCGAAGCGCCTGCGGCGACCCTCGTTCCGGTCATTCCGGCTGCCCGCCCGGTGGGGCCGGTCGGGCCGGTGGGGTCGCTCGGGCCGGCGGTCGCTGCCCGGGCCCAGGTCGGGGGCCATGCGCAGCGCCCGCCCCGCGACCCGGCTCTTCTGGAGCCGCCGGATCGAGTCGTCGGACGGCTCGGACTCGAGTTCCACCAGGGAGAAGGACGGGTAGATGTCGATGCGGCCGATGTCGCGCCCCTCGATCCGGCCGTCACCGGTCAGCGCGCCCACGATCGCGCCCGGCTTCACGCCGTCGCGGTGCCCCACCTCCACCCGGTAGCGGAACGTGCCGCGCGCGCGTTCGTGCCGGCCGGGCCGCCCGGGGGGCCGCACCTCGGCGACGCGGGCCTCGCGGGGCGCGCCGCGGCCCTCGAAGTGGGCGGAGAGGAAGTTGCCGTGGTCGTCGACCTGCTCCTCGCGGCGCGGACGGCCGCCCGGACTCACGGGCTCCGGCTCGGTGCCCACGGCGGCCGCGAGCAGGGCGGCGGCGAGGTCCAGGGGGTCGGCACCGGTGGCGCGGACGGCGTCGCGGAAGGGCGCGAGGTCCCCCGACGGCAGCCCGCCGAGAACCCGGCCGATGCGATGGGCGACGACGTCCGCGGGGGTGGGGACCGTCACCTCCGTGAGCTGCGTGTGGGTCAGGCGCTCGATGGTCCGCAGCCGGTCGTACTCCCGCGGGGTGAAGAAGGTGAGGGCCTTCCCCTTGCGGCCGGCGCGGCCGGTGCGGCCAACCCGGTGCACGTACGCCTCGGCTTCCCGCGGGACGTCGAAGTTGACCACGAGCCCGATCCGGTCGACGTCGAGGCCGCGGGCCGCGACGTCGGTCGCCACCAGCACGTCGAGGGTCCCCTGCCGCAGGCGTTCGATGAGTCGCTCGCGCTCGGCCTGTGCGACGTCGCCCGAGATCGACGACGCCCGCACCCCGCGGGCCGCGAGTGCGGTCGCCACCTCCTCCGCGGAGGACCGGGTGCGGACGAAGACGAGCGCCGCGTCCTCGCGCCACACCGAGAGGACCCGGGCAAGGGCCTCCACCTTGTAGCGGAACGGCACCACGGCGTAGAGCTGCTCGGTGTTCTCCACCGTGGACGCCGCGGGCGTCACCTCCACGCGCAGCGGCTCGCGCAGGTGCGTGGCGGCCACGCGGGCGATCGCGTCGGGCATCGTCGCGGAGAACAGGGCCGTGACGCGCTCGGCGGGAATGGAGGACGCGATGGTCTCGACGTCCTCCGCGAATCCCATGCGCAGCATCTCGTCGGCCTCGTCCAGGACGAACACGCGCAGCTGCGACAGGTCGAGGGCACCGCGTTCCATCAGGTCCACCACCCGACCGGGCGTGCCCACCACCACCTGGGCGCCGTGCTTGAGGGCCCGCAGCTGGGGGAGGTAGCTCGCCCCACCGTAGACGGGCACCACCTCCACGTCGATGTGGGCGGCGAAGGACGCGATGGCGTCCGCGACCTGGATGGCGAGTTCGCGGGTGGGGGTCAGGACGAGTGCCTGCACGTGCCGGTCGCCGGGGACGATCCGGGCGAGCAGCGGGAGGCCGAAGGCGGCGGTCTTCCCGGTCCCCGTCTGGGCGATGCCGACGACGTCGCGACCCTCGAGGAGGGCGGGGATCGCGGACCGCTGGATGTCGGTCGCCTCGGTGAAGCCGAGATCGGCGACGGCGCGCTGCAGCGGTTCCGGCAGCATGAATGAATCGAACTGAGTCACGAGGAGCCCTTGGTGCCCGGTGGAGATTGGCGCGGGTCGGCGCCCCTGTTCCTCTCAGGCTATCGGTGAATCCCCGCCGGCGGCCGGGCGGACCCCGGTGAGCTTGGGCACACGGGCCGCGGCCGCCACGCCCAGCAGGGCGAGGGCCACCATCGCGAGGAATCCCGGGAGGTACGGGTTGGCCCCGGTGCCGAGCAGGGCGGTGAAGGTCACCCCGAAGAGCGCGAGCCCGAGCGCCGCGCCGGTGCCGTCGGCGATCTGCAGGGCGGCGGAGACCTCGCCGTGGCTCGTCGGCGGGGTGATGCCGAGGGCCAGCACCGCCATGGCCGGGAAGACGAGGCCCATCCCGAGGCCGGCGAAGAGCCAGCCGGCGACGGCGACCGGGGCGGGCACGCCGTCGAGGACCACGAGGGAGGACACCGCGGTTCCCAGGGCCACCAGCATGCTGCCCCACCAGGCGGCGCGGTGGCGGACCTCCGGATCGGTGAGCCGGCCCTGGATCCAGGAGCCGAGGGCCCAGGTCACCGAGCCGACCGTCAGGACGAGACCGGCCGGGGCGGGGTCCCAGCCCCGTTCACGCTGCAGCAGGAGCGGGAGGAAGGACTCCATGGTGATCACCACCGCACTCACCAGCAGCCGGGTCGCGACGACGGTGGGGATACCCCGCCGCAGCCGGAAGGTGCCCGCGGGGAGGAGCCGGGGCAGGAACACGGCAACCAGCACGAGGGCTGCGGCGCCGCGGGCGAGTCCCGCCGGGGACGTCCCCGCGCCCTGCAGCACGGCCACCGCCGTCGCGACGATGAGGGCGGGGACGAGCGTGCGGCGCGCCTTCCGGCGGACGGCGGCCGGATCGGGAGTGCGGGAGGCGGCGACGCCGTCGGCGATCGGGAGGAGCGGGCGGAGGAAGCCGACGGCGGCCACCGCGAGCGGGGCGACGGCGAGGAACACGAGCCGCCAGGTGAACGTCTGGGCGAGGTAGCCGGCGAGCGGCGGACCGATGAGCGAGGGCACCACCCACGCGGCCGAGAAGGCGGCGAAGAAGCGGGGCCGCCGTCCGGGCGGCACGATCGCCCCCACGGCCGCGTAGAGGGAGACGGTGAGGATGCCGGTGCCGAGACCGGTGACCCCCCGCCCGAGGGCGACCGCCGGCATGGTCTGCGCCAGGCCTGCGACCAGCAGCCCGAGGGAGAACAGTGCCACGCCCCACAGCAGCGGGCCGCGCAACGACCGGGCGTCCACCCACAGGCCGGCCGCGGCCGTGGCAGCGATGTGGCAGGCCAGGGGCAGGCCCATGGCGAGGGCGTACAGTCGCAGCCCGTCGAGCTCGCGCGCCACCACCGGCATGATCGTGGTGACGGCGAGGTTCTCGAAGGCACCCAGGGAGATGAGCACCACCGAGCCGACGAGGAGGAGACGCAGTGCCTGCTCGGACACGTCGACCGCGGAACCGTGGGGGCCGGGCACGATGCGATTCTCCGGGTGGGGTCCGACTAATATCAAGTTGCCCGCGCCCGTCCCGCGTGCGGCACCCACCACGGAAAGGCCTCCAGTGCATCGCACCCACGCGGCAGGGCAGCTGTCGACAGCAGACGTTGGTACCGTCGTCACCCTCGCCGGGTGGGTCGATCGTCGCCGCGACCACGGGGGAGTGGCGTTCATCGACCTGCGGGACGCGTCCGGCATCGCGCAGGTGGTGATCCGCGAGGAGGTGGCCCACGAGCTGCGGTCCGAGTACGTCATCCAGGTGCGCGGCACCGTGGCGGTGCGGCCGGAGGGCAACGCCAACCCCAACCTCGCCACCGGCGAGATCGAGGTCATCGCCGACGACGTCGTCATCCTCAACCCCTCGGCGCCGCTGCCGTTCCAGGTGTCCGAGCACGCCGAGGAGCCCGTGGGCGAGGAGGCGCGGCTGAAGTACCGCTACCTCGACCTGCGCCGGAAGCGTCCCGCCGCCGCGATCCGGCTGCGCGCGAAGGTGAGCCAGGCCGCGCGCCGCGTGCTCGACGCCCACGGCTTCGTGGAGATCGAGACGCCGACGCTCACCCGGTCCACCCCGGAGGGCGCCCGCGACTTCATCGTGCCCGCGCGGCTCTCCCCCGGGAACTGGTACGCGCTGCCGCAGTCGCCGCAGCTCTTCAAGCAGCTGCTGATGGTTGCCGGGATGGAACGCTACTACCAGATCGCGCGCTGCTACCGCGACGAGGACTTCCGGGCCGACCGGCAGCCGGAGTTCACGCAGCTCGACGTGGAGATGAGCTTCGTGGACCAGGATGACGTCATCGCCGTGTCCGAGGACGTTCTGGTGGCGGTGTGGGAACTGATCGGCCACCGGATCGAGACCCCGATCCCGCGGATGAGCCACGCCGAGGCGATGGCACGGTACGGCACGGACAAGCCGGACCTCCGCTTCGGGCTCGAGCTGGTGGATCTCACCACGTACTTCGCGGCGACCCCGTTCCGGGTCTTCCAGGCGCCCTACGTGGGGGCCGTGGTCATGCCGGGTGGTGGCTCGCAGCCGCGCCGCACGTTCGACGCCTGGCAGGAGTGGGCGAAGCAGCGCGGCGCGAAGGGCCTCGCCTACGTCACGCTGGACGAGGACGGCACGCTGGGTGGCCCGGTGGCGAAGAACATCAGCGAGACGGAGCGGGAGGGTCTGGCAGCCGTGACCGGCGCCCGGCCCGGCGACTGCATCTTCTTCGCCGCGGGACGCCCGGGTGACGCCCGTGCCCTGCTGGGGGCGGCGCGCCTCGAGATCGGCCGCCGCGTGGGCCTCATCGACGAGGACGCATGGTCGTTCGTCTGGGTGGTGGACGCGCCGCTGTTCAAGCCGACGGGCACGGACGACGACGTCGCCGTCGGTGGCGGCGCGTGGACCGCGGTCCACCACGCCTTCACCTCGCCCACCCCCGAGTGGATCGACCGGTTCGAGGAGTCCCCGGGGGAGGCGCTCGCCTACGCCTACGACATCGTCTGCAACGGCAACGAGATCGGCGGGGGGTCGATCCGTATCCACCGCCGCGACGTGCAGGAAAGGGTGTTCGCGGTGATGGGCATCGGCGCGGAGGAGGCGCAGGAGAAGTTCGGCTTCCTCCTCGACGCCTTCAAGTACGGCGCCCCGCCCCACGGCGGCATCGCATTCGGCTGGGACCGGATCGTGGCCCTCCTCACCCGCTCCGAGTCCATCCGCGACGTCATCGCGTTCCCGAAGTCGGGCGGCGGCTACGACCCGCTCACCGGGGCTCCCGCCCCGATCACGCCGCAGCAGCGCCGTGAGGCCGGGGTGGACGCGAAGCCGCGGCAGGTGCCCGCCTCCTGACGGTTGCCCACCCACAGCCTGCGGAAGTCCGGGTGCCGGCGCAGGGGGCTGAGATCGAGGAACAGGGGCACGGGTCGCGGCGCGCCTCAGTCGTGGGTGATGCCGAAGCGCTCGTGGAGGCGGCGCAGGGGGCCGGGCGCCCACCAGTTCCACTTCCCGAGGATGGTCATCGACGAGGGCACGAGGAGCATCCGGACGAGGGTGGCGTCGACGAGCACCACCACGAACAGCGCGAAGCCCGCCTCCTTCACCGCGATCAGCCTCCCCATGATCAGGCCGGCGAAGATGAGGAGCATCACCAGTGCGGCGGAGGTGATGATCCGGCCGGACTTCTGCAGGCCCTTCTCCACCGCCAGGTCGTTGTCCCCCGTGCGGTCCCAGTACTCCTTGATCCGTGCCAGCAGGAAGACCTCGTAGTCCATGGCGAGCCCGAAGCCGAAGGCGACGGCTAGCGCCAGGATGACGAGCTCGATGCCACCGAGGGGCTCGAAGTCCAGCAGGCCGGACAGGTGTCCCTCCTGGAACACCAGCACCGTGACCCCCATCGAGGCCGCCAGCGAGAGCAGGTTCACGATCAGCGCCTTGAGCGGCACGATCACCGAACCGGTCATGAGGAAGAGCAGCACGACGACCGTGACGACCACGAGGCCGAGGGCCCACGGGAGTCGCTGCGCGAGGGAGGCGCCGAAGTCGATCGTGGTGGCCGCTGCCCCGCCCACCCAGAAGGTGAAGCCACGGTCCTCGGCGCGCAGGTCGCGGACGAGGTCGAGGGCCTCCCTGGAGGCGCCGTCGACCCCGAGCTTGAGGGCGATGAGCTGCCGGTCGCCCACCTCGACGACGGGGTTCACCCGCTCCACGATCTCCCGGTCGGCGAGCTCCGCGGCCCAGGCCGCGGCGTCGGCGGACGCCTCCGTGAGGATGTAGATCTCCGGATACTGCAGGGCGGGGAACTTCGCCTCCACCACGCGGAGGTACTCGCCCTGCGTGGAGTCACGCGGGACATAGTCCAGGGAGTCGGCGCGCAGGTTCATGCCGCCCAGCGGTGACGCCATGGCGAGCAGCAACCCGAGGGTCGGGAGCAGCACCAGCCACGGGTGCCGGTGGACGAACCGTGCCAGCCGCGAGAAGACGCCGTCGTCGGGGGCCACGTCGCCGAGCGCGTGCACGTGCCGCCCCACCACCGGCAGCCGGGCGAGCAGCGACGGTCGCAGGAGGGAGCGGCCGAAGAGGGCGAGGTGCGCGGGCACGAGACTGACGGCGCAGGCCACGGCCACGATCACCACGGCCACACCGGCGAGCCCGACCGTCCGGAGCAGGGGAGCCTCCATCAGCAGCAGCCCGGAGATGGACAGCGCGATGATGAACGCCGAGTAGAGGACGGTGCGACCGGCCGTGTCCAGCGTGCGTTCGAGCGCCTCGACCACCGCGGGGTCCGTGCGGCGCCTCCCGGGACGTTCCCGGTACCGTCCGGCCGCGAGCTTCAGCTCCTCCCGGAAGCGCGAGACCACGAGGAGTCCGTAGTCGATGGACAGCGCGAGCCCCATGATCGAGAGGATGTTGACCACGTAGGAGTCCACGCTGAGGTAGCGCGCGGCCACCCACATCACCGCCATGCCGAGCCCGATCGCCGCGATGGCGCCGATGAGAGGCATGCCCGCCACGAGGAAGCCCCCGAAGACGAGGACCAGCACGAACAGGGACAGCGGAAGCGTGAACGCCTCGCCGCGCGCGAGATCCTCGACCGTCTGGTCGATCACCGAGGCGGTCAGGAGGTCGACGTCGGAGACGATGCCGCGGACACCCGCGAGGTCGTCGACGACGCCACCCAGGCGTTCCTCGACCCGCACCCGCGCGTCGTCGCCGGCGTCGTCCGCCAGTTCCACCCGCACGATGAAACCGTCGGCGTCCGTGGAGAGGAGGGCGGCGGCGCCCGGATCCGCGGGTCCGAGGGGCAGGGCGAACGGGTCACGCACGGCGGCGACGCCGTCGATGGCGGCGAGGTCCTCCCGGACGCCCGCCATGGCGGTCGCCACCTCCGCCACCTGCGCCGGGTCGGCGAGATCGAGGCCCCACACCACGAGGTTCACGGTGTAGGGGGTGTCGGCGGCGTCCTGGAGGTGGGCCGCGGCGCGTCCGCTCTCGGAGGTCGGCACCGACGGGCTCTCGGACTGCAGCCGGTCGAAC
>JALHDK010000036.1:10632-23337 GCA_022838965.1 Actinomycetales bacterium
ACACCCCGAGCGCGGCGGCGAACGAGGTGGCCACCACCACGAACCAGACGGCGATGAACCGGAAGGGATGATGGGCGGTGAGGCGACCGAGGGCCCGCAGCATGGGCTCATTGTCCCCCGGCGACGAGATGTGCGGCACAGCGTGGGGGCCGCAGGGGTGCCGCTGCCGGTGCGCCCGCGCCCCGTCGACTACGCTGGACATGTGACGATCGATCAGGGCGCGCTCTTCGTGGCGAGCGACGGCGAGGACTTCCCCGAGCCGCCGCCCCTGACGAGCCACGGGCCCGCCAGGGTCATCGCGCTCTGCAACCAGAAGGGCGGCGTGGGCAAGACCACGACCACCATCAACCTGGCCGCGGCGCTGGCGGAGTACGGCCGGAAGGTCCTCATCGTGGACTTCGATCCGCAGGGCGCCGCCTCGGCCGGGCTCGGCATCAACGCCAACGAGCTGGACGAGACGGTCTACACGCTCCTCATGCAGCCCCGCAGTGACATCACGCGGGTGATCAAGCACACCGCGATCCCGAACCTCGACGTCGTGCCCGCGAACATCGACCTCTCGGCCGCGGAGGTCCAGCTCGTCGGGGAGGTGGCCCGGGAGCAGGTCCTCGCGCGCGTCCTCCGCCCGGTCCTGGACGCCTACGACGTCATCCTCATCGACTGCCAGCCGTCTCTCGGGCTGCTCACCGTGAACGCGCTCACCGCCGCCCACGGCGTCATCATCCCCCTGGAGGCCGAGTTCTTCGCCCTCCGGGGCGTCGCGCTGCTCGTGGAGACGATCGAGAAGGTCACGGACCGGCTCAACCCGAAACTCCGGATCGACGGCATCCTCGCCACGATGGTCGACATGCGCACCCTCCACTCCCGCGAGGTGATCGAGCGGGTGAGCGAGGCGTTCGGGGACACCCTGTTCACCACCAAGATCGCCCGCACCGTCAAGTTCCCGGACGCGTCCGTGGCCAGCGAACCCATCACCACCTACGCGCCCACCCACAGCGGCGCCGAGCAGTACCGCCGTCTCGCGCGCGAGCTCGTGGCGCGTGGCGATGCCGCCTGACGTCACCCGCGCCCGGCTCTCACCGCCACTGGAGCGCCCGGACTTCGAGGTGACCCTCAGCAACTTCTCGGGGCCCTTCGACCTGCTGCTCTCGCTCATCACGAAGCACCGCCTCGACATCACCGAGGTGGCCCTCGGGCAGGTCACCGACGAGTTCCTGGCCCACATGGCCGCGCTCGGCGAGTGGGACCTGTCCCGGGCGAGCGAGTTCCTCGTGGTCGCGGCGACCCTCCTCGACCTCAAGGCCGCCCGGCTGCTGCCGCGCGGGGATGTCGAGTCCGAGGAGGACCTCGAGCTGCTGGAGGCCCGCGACCTGCTCTTCGCCCGCCTGCTCGCCTACCGGGCCTTCAAGGAGGTGGCCGCCCACCTCGCCGGGCTGCTGCGGGAGTCGGAGCTGCGGTTCCCCCGCGCCGTGCCGCTCGAACCGCGCTTCGCCGCGCTGCTTCCCGAGCTGGTGATGACCATCGGGCCGGAGGGCCTTGCCGCCCTCGCCGCCCGTGCCCTGCGGCCGAGGCCCGGCCCGCCCGACATCGACCTCGCGCATCTCCACGATCCGGTGTCGGTGCGCGAGCAGGCGCAGGTGGTCATGGGCCGGTTGCGCCGCCGCCGGGTGGTCATGTTCCGCACGCTCGTCGACGACGCCGCCTCCACCGCCGTCGTCGTCGCCCGCTTCCTCGCCCTGCTGGAACTGTTCCGCGAGGGGGCGGTGACGTTCGAGCAAGTCGAGCCGCTCGGCGACCTCGAGGTGCGCTGGACCGGCGGCGACGCCGAGTACGCGGTGGGGGACGAGTACGACGACGCCGCACCGGGCGGCGCCGACAGTGACGACATCGACGAGGAGCCGCACCGATGACCGACGAGCCGGACGACACCCTGGCCGGGCGGCAGCTCGGGGCGCTCGAGGCCATTCTCATGGTGGTGGACGAGCCGGTGCCCGCCCCGGCGCTGGCCGAGGCGCTCGGCCTGCCCACCGGACAGGTCGTCGACCTCCTCCAGGCGCTCGCGGCCGAGTACCGCGGCGAGTCCGGGGGCCGGCGGCACGGCTTCGAGCTGCGCGAGGTCGCCGGCGGCTGGCGGGTGTACTCGGCGGCCGAGCACGCCGACGTCGTCGGCCGCTTCGTCATCGGCGGCCAGACCGCGCGCCTCACCCAGGCGGCCCTCGAGACCCTCGCCGTCGTGGCCTACCGGCAGCCCGCCACCCGCGGACAGGTGTCGGCCATCCGGGGCGTCAACGTCGACTCGGTGATGCGAACATTGATGGCGCGTGGACTGGTGGAGGAGGCCGGGCAGGACCCGCACACCGGGGCGATCCTGTACCGCACCACGGCGCACTTCCTGGAGCGCCTCGGATTGCGGTCCCTGGACGACCTGCCACCCCTGGCACCGTACCTGCCGCAGCTGGAAGCGCTGGCAGATGTCGAGGAGGAACTGAGATGAGTGAACCGCGCAGCGACCGGGAGGGCGAGCGTCTGCAGAAGGTGCTCGCCCACGCGGGCATCGCCTCCCGGCGGGTGTGCGAGCAAATGATCCTGGACGGCCGGGTGGAGGTCAACGGCGAGGTCGTCACGGAGCTGGGTCGCAGGGTGGACCCCGGGGTGGACGTGATCCACGTGGACGGATCCCGGGTGGTGCTGGACGCCGACCACCTCACCGTGGCCTTCAACAAGCCCGTGGGCGTGGTGTCCACCATGCACGACCCCGAGGGGCGGCCGGACCTCAGCAGCTTCATGAAGCGGTACAACACGCGCCTCTTCCACGTCGGCCGCCTCGACGCCGACACCCAGGGTCTCCTCCTCCTCACGAACGACGGCGAACTGGCGCAACGGCTCGCCCACCCCTCGTGGGAGGTCCCCAAGACGTACGTCGCGTCGGTGAACGGGCGTGTCCAACGCGGGCTGGTGAAGAAGCTGAAGCAGGGCGTGGAGCTCGACGACGGCCTCGCCAGGGCTGACGACGTGACGATCCGGGAGACCGCCCCCCAGGCGTCCATCGTGGAGATCACGCTGCATGACGGCCGCAACCGCGTGGTGCGGCGGATGTTCGAGGCGGTGGGCCATCCCGTCATCGAACTGGTGCGCACGCAGGTGGGGCCGATCAGGCTGGGCGACCTGCGGTCCGGGCGGTCGCGCATCATCACCGGTGCCGAGCTGCGCTCGCTGATGAGCAGCGTGGGGATGTAGCCGGCCCCAGTAGGCTGTGACCATGCTGAAGACCGACGTGCGCTCTCCCGTGCTCATCGTCGGCACCGGGCTGCTCGGCACCTCGCTGGGGCTGGCCCTCCGGGAACACGAGATCGAGGTCGGCCTGGAGAACCGCTCGCCCTCCTCGCTCCACCTCGCCCGCGATCTCGGCGCCGGGCAGCCCGCCGGCCCCGGCTTCCAGGCCCGCCTGGTGGTGGTCGCCACCCCCCCGGACGTGATCGTGCCGCACGTGGTGGCGGCCCTGCGGGCGCACCCGGACGCCGTCGTCACAGACGTCGCCTCGGTCAAGGGCGGCCTCGCCGAGGCCGTGGCGGCGGAGGTGGGCGACGACGTCGCCCGCTACGTCGGTTCCCACCCCATGGCCGGGCGGGAGCGGAGCGGGGCGGCCGCGGCGGACTCCGACCTGTACCAGGGCCGCACCTGGGTCATCTGCCCGCACCCCACGGCCGCGGCCGACGCCGTCGCCGCCGTGCGGCGGCTCGCGATCGCCGTGGGCTCGCTGCCGGTGGTGATGGACGCGGGCCACCATGACGCCGCCGTGGCCGCGGTGTCCCATCTGCCGCAACTCGTGGCCTCCCTGACGGCGGCCCGGTTGCGGGACCTCCCGCCGGAGGCGCTCGCGCTGGCCGGACAGGGCGTGCGCGACGTCACCCGGATCGCGGCGTCGGACCCCATGATGTGGTCGGCGATCTTCGCGGCCAATGCCGCGGCCGTGCTGCCGCACGCCACCGAGCTCCTCACCGGGCTCGGGGACGTGGTGGAGGCACTGCGGCTGGCCGCCACGGACGGTCCCGGGGCGCCGGGCGTGATGAAGGCCTTCGCCCGGCTCGTCGAGGACGGGCGGCAGGGTGTGGCGCGCATCCCGGGCAAGCACGGCGGCGCGGCCCGGCGGTACGCCGAGGTGACCGTGTACATCCCGGACAAGCCGGGCGAGCTGGGCCGGCTCTTCTCCGAGGTCGGGGCGGCCGGGATCAACATCGAGGACCTGCGTCTGGAGCACGCCGCTGGGGCGAAGCTCGGCGTCGCGACCCTGTCCGTCATGCCCGCGCGCGCCGCGGAACTGTCGGCACACCTGGAGGAACTCGGCTGGAGGGTGATGGCATGAGCATGGTGATCGCGATCGACGGGCCGTCCGGATCGGGGAAGTCGACGCTGTCCAGACGGCTGGCCCGGCACTACGGGCTCAGCTACCTCGACACGGGCTCCATGTACCGGGTGGCGACCGTGTGGTGTATGGACCGGGGGATCGACCTCGACGACCAGGCGAGCGTGGCGGCAGCGGTGCGGGAAATGCCCGTGGAGATGGTCACCGACCCGGAGGGGCCGCGGGTGCTGCTCGACGGCGTCGACGTCACCGCCCGCCTGCACACGGCCGAGGTGTCCACCGTGGTCTCGAAGGTCGCGGTCAATCTCGCCGTGCGCGCGGAGCTCCGCGAGCGGCAGCGGGCGATCATCGCCGCCGAACGCACCGGCGGGCGGTCGGGTGGCCGGGGGATCGTGGCCGAGGGGCGTGACATCACCACGGTCGTGGCGCCGGATGCGGACGTGCGGATCCTGCTGATCGCGACGCCGGACGACCGGCTGGCGCGGCGCGCGGCCGAACGGCACGGGGCCGTGGACGCGTCGGCGCTCGCAGCCACCCGGGACGAGGTCCACCGCCGCGACGCGCAGGACTCGACGGTGTCCCAGTTCATGACGGCGGAGGACGGGGTCGTGACCCTGGACAACAGCGGGTGGGAGCCTGACGAGACGTTCGCGGCCGCGCGCGCGATCGTGGACGCGGCCCTGGAGGGGCGGCGGTGAGCAGCCTCGGACAGCGCGTCACGGCCGCCGACATCAAGCGGTGGGGACCGGTGTGGTCCCGCCGGGTCGGGTGGTTCCTCGACCACGTGTGGTGGAACACCACGGTGCTGGAGGCCGGGAACGTGCCGCGGACGGGGCCCGTGATCGTGGCCTCCAACCACATCGGGGTGGTGGACGGTCCGGTGCTGCATGGCGCGATCCCGCGCAGTTCGCACATCATCGTGAAGCAGGAGTTCTTCGACTCGAAGCTGGGCTTCCTCATGGACTGGGCGGGGCAGATCCCCGTGGACCGGTCCGCGGGCCGCGCCGCCCTGGTGGTGGCGCTGGATCTGCTGAAGGAGGGACGCCTCGTGGGGATCTTCCCCGAGGGAACCCGGGGCACCGGTGAGCTCCAGTCCGTGAAGGCGGGCGTGGCGTGGCTCGCCATGCAGTCCGGCGCGCCGGTGGTGCCCGCGGCCTGCCTGGGAACCCGCCCCGCCGGCGCGTCCGTCGGTCACGTGCCCCGCCCGCGCGCGAAGCTGTACGTCGTCTTCGGTGAGCCGATCCGCCTGCCCGAACTGCCACGCGGCCGGGAGGGAACAACCGAGGCCATCCGGTTGATCAGCGACGGGATGGCGCGGCACCTCGAGCGGGCCGTGGAACTCACCGGGGTGAGCCTGCCGGGCGACGCGGGCCAGCGGGACTGAGTGCGGGACAATGGCCGGGTGACCGATTCAGACGCACCTGTCCCGAACCCCGAGCCGTTCGACATCGACGACGTCGAGGCCGACCGCCGCGTGGCGGCCCTCCGCGCGGGGCTGGCCGAGTTCGAGCTGTCGGAGGAGGATGAGGCGCTCCTCGAGGGCCGCGCGGAGGAGGCGGGCGGCGCCGTCGGGCGAGCGGGCCTGCCGGTGCTGGCCATCGTGGGGCGACCCAACGTGGGCAAGTCGACGCTGGTCAACCGGATCCTTGGCCGGCGGGAGGCCGTGGTCCTCGACACCCCCGGGGTGACGCGTGACCGCGTGACGTACCCCGCCGAGTGGGCCGGCCGGGACTTCACCATCGTGGACACCGGCGGCTGGGAGGTGGACGTCGCGGGCATCCACGCGCGCGTCGCGGAACAGGCCGAGATCGCGGTGGAGCTGGCCGATGCGGTCCTGCTCGTCGTGGACGGCGCGGTGGGTGTGACCGAGACCGACACCCAGGTGGTGCGGATGTTGCGGCGCTCGGGCAAGCCGGTGGTGCTGGCGGCCAACAAGGTGGACAGCGCCGCGGGGGAGGCCGACGCCGCCGCGCTGTGGTCGCTGGGCCTCGGCGAACCGCACCCGATCTCGGCCCTGCACGGCCGGGGGATCGGGGACCTGCTGGATGCCGTCCTCGAGGTGCTGCCCGAGGTGTCCGCCGTCGCGGGGCCGCCGCCCGAGGGTGGCCCGCGGCGGGTCGCCCTGGTGGGGCGGCCCAATGTCGGGAAGTCGTCGTTGCTGAACGCCCTCGCCGGGTCCCAGCGGGTGGTGGTGCACGAGGTGCCGGGGACCACCCGGGATCCGGTGGACGAGCTGATCGAGCTGGGCGGCCGCCCGTGGATGTTCGTGGACACCGCGGGGATCCGGCGGCGCGTGCACCAGACCACCGGAGCGGACTTCTACGCCTCCCTGCGCACGCAGGCCGCGATCGAGAAGGCCGAGGTGTGCGTGGTGCTCGTGGACGCCTCCGACGTGCTGAGCGAGCAGGACGTGCGCGTGGTCCAGCAGGTCATCGACGCCGGCCGTGCGCTGGTGATCGCCTACAACAAGTGGGACCTCGTGGACGAGGAACGCCGCCACTACCTGGAGCGGGAGATCGAGAAGGACCTCGTGCAGGTCCAGTGGGCGCCGCGGGTCAACCTGTCGGCCAGGACCCGCTGGCATGTCGACCGCCTCGTGCGGGCGCTGGACACGTCGCTGGCCTCCTGGGACACCCGCATCCCCACCGGGAGGCTCAACGCGTTCCTCGGCGAGCTGGTGGCGGCCCATCCCCACCCGGTGCGGGGTGGCAAGCAGCCGCGGATCCTGTTCGCCACCCAGGTCTCGAACCGGCCGCCCCGGTTCGTGATCTTCGCGACCGGCTTCCTGGAGGCGGGCTACCGGCGGTTCATCGAACGGCGGTTGCGCGAGACGTTCGGGTTCGAGGGCACGCCGATCGAGATCTCCGTGCGGGTGCGCGAGAAGCGGCGGCGCTGACAGGCCTTGTGCTCTGGGACGTTTGGCCCAACAATGGCGCCAGCGGACGTGGGGGCGCACATGGACCAGACCGAGACCAGGACGACGGCGACACACGAGCCCGACGCCTGGGAACCGCACCGTCGGCGTGCCGAGGACGCTCTCGAGGCCGGGGAGTGGGCGCAGGCCGATCGTGAGTACGCCGAACTGAACCGTGCCGGCGCCCTGACCCCCGGGGACGCGCGGCGCTGGGTGTCCGCGCTGGAGCAGTGCGGCGCCGCCCACCACGACGCCACCACCCTGCGCCACGTCGCGGAGGTGTTCCCGGAGGAGGACGACGTCGTCGAGTTCGTGGCCGGGGAGCTGTGGCGCCGGGCGGAGGAGCTGTCCGAGAAGGCCGGTCCGGTCGCCGACCTCACCATGGCCCAGCTCGCGTGGGGTACCGCGTTGCTGCTCGCCCCGCCGCTCGCCCGCTCCGACGACGACGCCCTCCGCATGATCGGGCTGCTCGACCGCCTCTACCAGGCGAGCCGGACGAGCGCGCAGCCCTTCGGCAGCTTCGGCGAGTTCGAACAGGCGCTTCTGGCGTTTGCGGCGGCAGGCCCGCGGGCCACGCTGCGGGCGGCGGACCTGCTGGCCGCGGAGGACCCGGGGATGGCACTCGAACTCGTCGCGGGCCGGGACGAGAGTGCGGAGGCCATCCTGGTGGCCGCCGTCGCCTCCAGCGAGCTGGATGACTTCGCCCGCGCCGCTACGCTGTTCGACCATCTCGCGATCCGATGGGGGATCAGGGCGCGGGACATGGACGTCGAGGACCGCAGCCGCTGGATCCAGGCGATGACCGACGTCGGGCGGTTCGAGGAGGCCGAGGAGGCGTGCTGCGCCACCCTCGCCACGCTGGACGACGCCGGCGGCTCGTGGGACCGGTGGCCCGCCGTCGGGGTGACCGCGGGGAGCGTGGATCACTGGCGGCACACCTACCGATTGCTCGCCTACCGTCTCGCCATGCAGCGGGGCCGGTTCCGGGAGGGCTGGGACCACCTGCGGGCTGCCGCCCAGGTGGGGATGGACGGTCAGCCCACGGCGCTGCAACGCTCGGTGCTGAGGGTGCGGCTCACCTTCGCCGGCCCCGCCGAGGCTGTGACGATCCTCGAGGAGCTGGCGCGGCTCGCCGTCGTCGACCCCTGCGACACCACCTACGCCGAGGCGTGTCTGTGGGCGTGGTCGCGGTGGGGTTCCGCCCGCCAGCTCGGCGACGACAATCCGCTGGCCGGAGCCAGGTTCCGCGGACAGGCCGCGGCGCGGTCCATCCTGGCCAGGGCGGACTGCCCGCTCAGCGCCCGCCAGCAACTGCGGGTGGTGCTGCTCGCGGGCGACGACGACCGCGCCGCCCGCATGCTCGAGCTGGAGCCGCTCGAGGACAGCGAGCCGTGGACGGTGCAGGTCCTGGGGGCCATGTTGGCGATGCGGCGGGGGGACGATGTCGCCGCCCACCAGATCCTCGGGAAGGTGCTGCCGCAACGGCGCCACGACGTCGAGTTGCGGGTGCTGGCGGCGCAGTCGGACCTGATCAGCGGTGACTACAAGGCGGCGTTGAAGCAGGCGATGTCGCTGACCGACGGGGTGCCGGACCACATCCTTGCGCGCACCATCAGGGCGGAGTGCGAGTTCGAATCGGCGCTCGCGCAGGCGGCGGACGTGGAGGGCGCGAAGGACTCGGTGGAGAACGTGCAGCAGCTGATGTCCGCGGTGCGGCACTACCGACGCGTGGCGGACCTGCACCGGGACACGACGGCGTACCTGCTGACGGGGGTGGCCCGTGAAGGTGCGGCGATCGGGTCCGAACCGCTGGCGCCGCGGCTCCACGCGGAGGTGTGCCGCCGCGGCATGCACGCGGCGATCCTGGCGCAGGAGGGGTTGGCGCGGCTCGGGCTGAGGAGCGATCGCGCGCTGGTGATGGACGCACGCGACCTGACCCACCACCTGCGGTCGATCGACCGGGAGTGCTGCGAGCGAGCCTCCGCGACGCGGGGGCGGCGACTGGCGCACCAGATCCGGCACCTGGGCGACCGTGACGAGGCGGCACGCCTCGCGATGCTGATGATCTCCTACCAGAAGGCGCGGTGGCAGCGGCGTGCGCAGAATGTGGCGTTCTTCGCGCTGGGGGCCCTGGTGGCGTGGCTCGCGCTCACCGATCTGCTTCCGGGCCCGAGTTCGGATTCGATCCGGGTGATGATGCTGGGGGTCGGGGTGCTGCTGCTGCTGATGCCGTTCGCCCGCAGCCTCAAGGTGGGGGTGGTGGAACTGTCACGGGATGCCCCGAGCGCGCCGCTGTCCGGGCGATCAAAGTCGATGCGGACCAGCCGGCTCTTGTTGCGGACGCACCACCTGGGGATGTTCGCGTTGCCGACACCCCCGGACAAGGGGCGGCGCGCCCACGAGTCGGCCCGCGGGGGCGGCAGGGACGGCGCGGGCGGCTAGCGGGTGGGGTTACCGCGGAGGTACTTGGTGTCGTCGTTGACGTAGGCGTAGTACAGCCCGATCAGCAGGCCGCCGCCGACGTAGTTGCCCAGCAGGGCGATCGCGATGTTGCCGAGGGCGAGGCCCGCGTCGATGCCGTGCTCGAGGCCCATGATCATGAAGAGCACCGTGTTGGCGACGGAGTGCTCGAACCCGGCGAACGCGAAGACGAAGACGGACATGATCATGGCCAGGCTCTTGGTCAGGTCGTCCTTGATGAGGCCGTTGTAGACCAGCAGCATGGCCAGGTTGATCATGAGGTTGCAGAAGATCGCCCGGACGAAGAGATCGCCCCACCCGGCAAGTCCCTCGCTCACGTATCCGAGCTTGACCTCGACCGAATGATCCATCTGCTCGAGCACCGGGCCGGACACGAGGGTGCTGAACCGGAAGAGCACGGCGATCAGCAGGCCGCCGAGGATGTTGCCGACATAGCAGAGGAGGAGCAGGCGCATCGCGCGGAGCCAGCTCGTCCGGTGGTAGTAGGCCCCGACCGTCACGATCATCATGTTCGAGGTCAGGAGTTCCGACTTCGTGTAGTAGATGAAGACAAGGGCCCAGCCGAAGGCGGCCGCCCCGACCACCCTTCCGATGCTCTGGAGGGTGAGGTCGTCATACTGCACGGCGGCGAATGCGGCGACGATCGCGTAGTAGACCGAGTAGAAGACGCCGATGAGGATGCCGGCCATGGCGGCACGTTGCAGGTACCGCTGGACCAGCTGCCCGGACATCGTGGTCTTGGTCTCCAGCGAGTCCAGGACGGTGCTGATGAAGTACTTGCCGGGGAAGAGGCTTGCTGACGGATCCGCGCTCACAGGTGAAAGCGTGGCATGCGGGGTGCCGTCGTGGAGCCGAGTTGGGATCGTGAGCCGGGTTTGCCCTATAGTTGAGGGGCTTGCCGGGTGTCTCGCGAAGGCATCGGTCGGCCACGGGCTGTGGCGCAGTTTGGTAGCGCACTTGACTGGGGGTCAAGGGGTCGTGGGTTCAAATCCCGCCAGCCCGACAGGTAAAGCAGCAGGTCAGAGGCGTGGTCGGTGTCGTCGTGTAAGGCCGTGGGACCCCTTGACCGCCGCCATGTAGCCGAAGATGTAGCCATCGCACGTAGCAACGGCTCCGCTGTCAAGGTGTCACACACCACCGACGAATACCACGACCTCGTGCAACCGATCGTCGACTCCCTCGAGTTCCCCTGCTGAGGGAAACGCCCATCACACCAGGTCAAGGTTCAATGGGTATGGCGGCTGGATCGGCCGAGTGCGGACGTGTGAGCGGCCTTCCGATCGCCTGAGGTGAGGCGTAACCTTTGTATACATGTCTTACACGAGGGGGTTGTCATGACGGTTACGGTGCGGCTCACGCACGAGGAGGAAGCGCGCCTGGAGGCGCTGTCGCGGCGCACGGGGCGCACGAAGAGTTTCTACGTTCGGGCCGCGATCCGGGCTCATCTGGAGGACCTCGAGGACGCTTACGCCGCCGATGAAGCGATGAAGGACTTCGAAGCGAACGGGCGGCAGAGCCGGCCCCTGGCGGACCTGGCGCGGGACGTGGGTCTCACTGAGGCTGACATCGCTGAGGGGCGAGCGCTCAACCTCGAGCAGTGACCCAGGCTCCACACTGGCGGGTGGAGACCACCGTCGCCTTCGATCGGGACTTCCGTAAGCTCGACCGCGCCATGCAGAAGCGGGTCCTGGCCTACCTGCTCGACGTCGCGGAGTTGCCGGACCCACGGTCGCGTGGCAAGGGGCTCACCGGAAACCATAGTGGTCAGTGGCGCTACCGCGTCGGCGACTACCGGATTCTCGCCGTGATCGACGACGCGGCGCTCCTCGTGGTGGCCCTGACCGTCGGTCACCGCAGCGAGATCTACTGACAACCCTTCCGTCCACCTCGCCCGGTGGCTGCCCATGTCGGGCGGGTCCCTCCAGGCAGAGGACGACGGCGTCTTGATCCATGTGGGCTGGTGCGGGCCCTGCTGCCCAGGGGGTGCACAGGCGATCGATCCCCCAGCGGGGCGCCATCGTATCCCGCCGACCCTGGCTCACCCATGGGCGGGTGGCACCTTGTAACGCGTAGCGCTACGCGATACATTGGTGGTTGTGATCGTCAGTTTCCGGCACAAGGGTCTGGAGATGCTGTACCGCGACGGTTCGAAGCGGGGTGTGGAAGCCGCCCACGTCCCCAAACTGCTGCGCATCCTGTCGTTGCTCGATGTGGCGCAGACCCCAGACGACCTTGCGATCCCATCGTTTCGTACCCACCCTCTGAAGGGGGACCTGGCCGGGCACTGGTCGATCTGGGTGAATGGAAACTGGCGCGTGACTTTCCGATTCCTCGAGAGCGATGTGGAACTCGTCGACTATCAGGACTACCACTGAAGAAGAGAGGTGAAGACCATGGTGATGAAGACTCCGGTGCATCCCGGCGAGATTCTCCGCGAGGACGTGTTGGCCGATCTCGGGTTGGGTGTCGGGGAGGCCGCGGCCCGGCTCGGGATCTCCCGTGTGACGTTGAGCCGCGTGCTGCACGGCCACGCCCGGGTGAGCCCCAACCTTGCCGTGCGACTGGAAGAGGCTGGCGTCGGAACCGCCCGCGCGTGGCTGGCGTTGCAGTCGGCGTACGACCTCGCCGCCGAGCGTGCCGCCGGCGTGCCCGCGGTGCGCAGGCTCGACCCCGTAGCCTGACGGACATCAGCAAACGTCGCAGAGGTGACGGTCCGCTCGTGCTGGCGCCAGCGAGTCCCCTGGGGGTGGCGCGAGGTCAGGCGAGGGGGCGGGGTGGTGAAGCTCCACGAGGCGGTCTGGGCCAGGGCCCCGCCGGTCTGGGACTTCGTCCCTGCCGGCACCTCGACGGTGAAGCGGGTCGCCATGGGCAGCCGTTGCTCCGCGGGATCGAAGACCACCGTCCGGGTGCCGATCCAGCGCCAGGCTCCCTCAGGCTGTGGAGCCAG
>JALHDK010000037.1 GCA_022838965.1 Actinomycetales bacterium
CGAGGTTGTTGACGTTGAAGTTGGACTGCAAGGCCGTACGGGCGAAGAGTTGGTTGAGAGCCACCATCACCTCCGATCCGACCTTCAGCTCCACCACGATGCGAATACCGCTGCGGTCACTTTCGTCACGCACCGTCGAGATCATGGGGATGGCCCCATCCTTGCGCAGGTCATCGATCTTCTTTACCAGATCGGCCTTGTTGACCTGATAGGGCAGCTCGGTGACCACGAGACACTGGCGCCCCTGGATCTCCTCCACGGCCACCACCGCCCGCTGGGTGATGGATCCCCGACCGGTGCGGTAGGTGTCGTCGATTCCGCGGTGCCCGATGATCGTGGCACCGGTCGGGAAATCCGGGCCCTTGATGCGGAGCATCAGCTCCCCGAGCAGCTCCTCCTTCGAGGCCTCGGGGTGGTCGAGGAACCACTGCACCCCGTCGGCGACCTCCCGGAGGTTGTGCGGGGGGATGCGGGTGGCCATGCCGACGGCGATCCCCTCCGAGCCGTTGACCAGCAGGTTCGGGAACCGGGCTGGCAGCACCACCGGCTCCTGATCGCGGCCGTCATAGTTGTCCTGGAAGTCGACCGTGTCGCGGTCGATGTCCCGCACCATCTCCATGGCGAGGGGCGCCATCTTGCACTCGGTGTACCGGGGGGCGGCGGCGGACTGGTTGCCGGCCGAGCCGAAGTTGCCCTGCCCCAGCACCAGTGGGTAACGCATGGACCAGGGCTGGACGAGCCGCACGATCGCGTCGTAGATCGCCGCGTCACCGTGGGGGTGGTAGGTGCCCATCACGTCGCCCACCACCCGCGCGCACTTGGAGAAGCTCGCACTGGGGCGGTAGCCGCCGTCGTACATCGCGTACAGGATGCGGCGGTGCACGGGCTTCAGGCCGTCCCGCACGTCCGGGAGTGCACGTCCCACGATCACGCTCATGGCGTAGTCGAGATAGGAGCGCTGCATCTCGGTCTGCAGGTCAACCTGCTCGATCCGGTCCCTCCCGGCGGTGGAGACGTCGATCTCGGTGGTCTCGTCGTATTCGTCGCTCACGTCAGTCCCTAGATGTCGAGGAAGCGCACGTCCCGTGCGTTGCGCTGGATGAAGGTCCGGCGAGCGTCCACGTCCTCACCCATGAGAATCGAGAAGATCTCGTCGGCGGCTGCGGCTTCCCCGATCGTGACCTGGCGGAGGGTGCGGGTCTGCGGGTTCATCGTGGTCTCCCAGAGTTCGGAGTCGTTCATCTCGCCCAGACCCTTGTACCGCTGGATGCCGCCCTCCTTGGGCAGTCGCTTGTTGGCCTGCGCCCCCAGTTCGAGGAAGGCGTCGCGCTCCTTGTCGGAGTAGACGTACTGGTGGGGGGCGTTCGTCCACTTGAGCCGGTAGAGGGGCGGCTGGGCGAGGTAGACGTGCCCCTCCGCGATGAGCGGCTTCATGTAGCGGAACAGCAGGGTGAGGAGCAGGGTGGCGATGTGCTGCCCGTCCACGTCGGCGTCGGACATCAGCACGATCTTGTGGTAGCGGAGCCGCGTGATGTCGAACTCCTCCCCCACCCCGGTGCCGAGCGCGGTGATCAGCGACTGGATGGCCTCGGAGCTCATCGCCCTGTCGGGTCGGGCCTTCTCGACGTTCAGGATCTTGCCCCGGAGCGGGAGGATGGCCTGGGTCTCCGGATCCCGCCCCTGGACCGCCGACCCGCCGGCGGAGTCACCCTCGACGATGAAGATCTCCGAGACCGTGGCGTCCCGCGACGTGCAATCCTTCAGCTTCCCCGGCATCGAGGCCGACTCCAGGGCACCCTTGCGGCGCGTCGCCTCGCGCGCCTTGCGCGCCGCGATCCGTGCAGCCGACGCCTGCTGCGCCTTGCGGATGATGTCCCGCGCCTCCGCCGGATGGGAGTCCAGCCAGTCACCGAGATGGGAGTAGAGCTGCTGCTGCACGAAGGTGCGTGCCTCCGTGTTGCCGAGCTTCGTCTTGGTCTGGCCCTCGAACTGGGGCTCCCCCAGCTTGACCGAGACGACGGCGGTGAGTCCTTCCCGGATGTCATCGCCCGTCAGGTTCTCGTCCTTCTCCTTGAGCAGACCCTTGTCCCGGGCGTACTTGTTGACGAGGGAGGTGAGGGCGGAACGGAACCCCTCCTCGTGGGTGCCCCCCTCCGACGTGTTGATCGTGTTCGCGTACGTGTGCACCGACTCGGAGTAGCCGTTGGTCCACTGCATGGCGATCTCGAGGGAGATGCGCCTCTCCGGATCCTCCGCCTCGATGCTGATGACCTCCGGGTGCACCACCTCGGCCTTCTTGGTGGAGTTCAGGTAGGTCACGTAGTCCACGAGTCCGCCGTCGTAGCGGTAGGAGATCTCCCGGTGGCCGGGTTGCGGATCATCGGCCGGACCAGCGGCATCACCGGTGATCTCGTCTCCCGCATCGGTGGCGGTGGGACGCTCGTCGATCAGGGTGATGCGCAGGCCCTTGTTGAGGAAGGCCATCTGCTGGAACCGGGCGCGCAGGGTCTCGAAGTTGAACTCGGTCGTCTCGAAGATCGCGGGATCGGGATAGAACGTCTGGGTGGTACCGGTCTCCGTCGTCTCCTCCCCCTTGACGAGCGTGGTGACCGGGCGGCCGCCGTCCTCGAAGACCTGCCGCCAGACGTGTCCCTGACGCCGGACCTCCGTGACCACCCGCCGCGAGAGGGCGTTGACCACCGAGATGCCCACACCGTGGAGACCGCCGGACACCGCGTAGCCACTCCCGCCGAACTTGCCACCGGCGTGGAGGATGGTCATGACCACCTCGACCGTCGGCCGACCCTCGGTGGGATGGATGTCCACCGGGATGCCGCGGCCGTCATCGGACACCCGGACACCGCCGTCGGCCTGGAGGGTGACCTCGATGTGGGAGCAGTAGCCGGCGAGCGCCTCGTCCACCGAGTTGTCCACCACCTCGTACACCAGGTGGTGAAGGCCCCGCTCACCGGTCGATCCGATGTACATGCCGGGACGCTTCCGGACCGCCTCCAGTCCCTCCAGCACGGTGATGTCGGCAGCGCCGTACTCCAGCTCGCTCACGTCGGCCACGCATCTCCTCGATCGTCACGGCGCCTGACACCATCGCAGCCCGATCCGCGGGCGCGCTGGGATGTCCTCGAACGCGTCAGCGGGGGCGGGCTGCGTGTTCCATTGTACCTCGCAGAATCGCTTCTCCGCGCCTGTCCACAGATCCAGGGGGGACCCACTCCCATGGGTGCCGCGCGCCCCAGCGGGCCTTCTGTGCCGTTCTAGCCGTAGGTGTCGCGCGGACCGCGCCCTCGCACGGAACGGATGCCGTGCTTCCAGGTCGGACCTGCGGGTCCGAGGATGACGATCTCGGTGACGAGGTCGGGACCCACCTCCGCGACGATGCGGCGGCGGAGTTCCCCCATGAGCAGCTTCACCTGCGTGGCCCAGGCCGTGGAGCTCGCCCTGACCACCAGGCAACCCTCCTCGAAACGCTCGATCGTGGTGTGGTCCGCGACGGCGTCGCCCACGATCTCCCGCCATCGCCCGACGACGGACGCCACCTCCACCCTCTCCCGCCATCCGCGCGCGTCGACGAGGGCCTCCGCCACGTCGCCTACCCGCTGCGGGTCGCGCGCGGAAGGATGCGCGCCGCTTCCCGCGTTGCCGAGGCCGGGCCCGGCGGGGAGGCCCCCTTCCCGCGGCTTCCGGCGTCGCTTCTGCGCCCCGGGCGCCTTCGCCATCTCGCGCGCCCGTTGCAGGGCTTCGAAGGCCGCGGCGTCGTTCTCAGCCATCGCCGCTCCCCTCACCCGCCGCCGGCGCCGGCTCGACCACCCCGGACCGCACGTGGAAGCGCTGCCCGTCGAGCGGCACGTCCCCCGGGACCGCTGCGGTGACGAAGACCTGCTCGGCGTCCCGGACGAGCGCGGCGAGCCGTGCGCGCCGGTGGGCGTCGAGTTCCGCGAAGACGTCGTCGAGGATCAGGATCGGGGTGCCACCCTCGGGATCGTCCAGCCGCTGCAGACCGAACGCACCCAGGCGCAACGCGAGCGCGAGGGACCAGGACTCCCCGTGCGAGGCGTAGCCACGGGCGGGCAGGCCCCCGATGGTGAGCACGAGGTCATCGCGATGCGGACCCACGAGGCACATCCCCCGCTCGAGCTCGTGGGCGCGGAGCCGGCGCATCGCCGCGAGCATGCGGGTTTCCAGCGAGTCGGGGTCCGGCACCGGGTCGGCGTCCCGCCCCGGGTCGGCGTCCGCGCCGTCGGGGACGGTCTCGGCCCGCTCGAGAGAGGAGCGGAGCGTGAGGGTCACCGCCTCACCCGCACCGGACACCGCGCCGTACGCCTCGTCGACCAGGGGGGCGAGGTCCGCGACCAGCGCGCTCCGGGCGGCGAGGAGCTGGGCACCCGCGGCCGCGAGGTGGCCGTCCCACACGTCGAGTGTTGACAGCAGGGCGGCCGGCGTGCGCCGTCCCCCACCGGCGGACTTCAGCAACGCCGACCGCTGGCGGAGGATCTTCTCGTACTCACTCCGCACACCGGCGAGCCGGGGCTGGCGGGTCACCACGAGATCGTCGAGGTAGCGACGCCGTTCGGCCGGGTCACCCTTCACGAGGGCGAGGTCCTCGGGCGCGAACACGACGGTCCTGATCGTTCCCAGCAGGTCGCGGGTCCGGACCGGGGCGCGGTTCAGCCGCGCCCGGTTGGCCCGCCCCGCGATGATCTCGAGTTCGACGACGACGCTCCGGCCGCCGCGGATCGCGCGCGCCCGCACCACCGCACCGGGGGCCCCCGATCTCACCAGTGCCGCGTCGGCAGAGACGCGGTGGGAGGTGAGGCTCGACAGGTACGCGATGGCCTCGACCAGGTTGGTCTTCCCCTGGCCATTCGCTCCCAGGATCACGACCACACCCTCGGTGAACCGCACCACCGCCTCGTGATAGTTGCGGAAGTCGCTGAGAGCGAGATCGGAGACGTACACCCTGGCAGGCGACCCTAGCCGACCGCGCTCTTCACAGCGTGCCCGCCGAACTGCTGCCGCAGCGCGGCGATGGCCTTCATGGCACGCGATTCCTCCTGCCGCGACTCGAACCGGGCGAACAGCGAGGCTGCGATCGTGTGGAGGGGAACGGCATTCCGGATCGCCTCCTCCACCGTCCAGCGGCCCTCGCCGGAGTCCGGGGCGTAGCCTTCGATGGCCGCGAGTTCCGGGTCCTCCCGCAACGCCCGGACCATCAGTTCCAGGAGCCACGAGCGCACCACGGTGCCGCGCTGCCATGCCTGGAACACCGCCGGGACGTTCGGGATCAGCTCGGTCTGGGTGGTGAGCAGCTCGTACCCCTCGGCGTAGGCCTGCATGATGGCGTACTCGATCCCGTTGTGCACCATCTTGGCGTAGTGACCGGCGCCGACAGGTCCGGCGTGCACGAAGCTCTCCTCCCGCGGGCCCTCGGGCCGGAGGGTGTCGAATACGGGCATCAGACGCTCGATGGCGGCCGCGCTGCCACCGGCCATCATCGCGTAGCCGTTCTCCCGCCCCCACACGCCACCCGAGACGCCGACGTCGACATAGTCGATACCCCTGGCAGCGAGGAGGGTGGCGTGCGGGCGGTCGTCGCTGAACCGGGAGTTGCCGCCGTCGACGACCAGGTCGCCGGCCTCCAGGACGCCGGCGAGGTGGGTGATCGTCGCCGTCGTCGGCTCGCCGGCGGGCACCATGACCCACACCACGCGCGGCGCCGGCAGGGCGTCCCGCAGCGCCTCGAGGCTGTCGACATCGGCGTTGCGCGGATCGACGTCATACCCCACGACCTCGTGTCCCCCGTCACGGAGGCGGGCGGTCATGTTGTAACCCATGCGGCCGAGGCCGACCATTCCGATCTTCATCGTTCTTCCCTCAACTCGCGAACCTGATGGGCATGAGCAGGTAGAGGAACTCCTCCTGCTCCTCACCCTCCGCGCTCTTCTTCCCGGACATCAGCACCGGCTTGGTCGGGTGCGTGAAGCCGAGCCGCACGTACTCCGTCCCCAGCGCCGACAGACCGTCGAGCAGGAGGTGCGGGTTGAACGCGGTGGTGATGTCCTCGCCCACGAGGGTGGCCTCCAGTGCCTCGGAGGCCTGGGCGTCGTCGCCCTGACCGGCCTCGAGCACGACCTGGCCCTCGGTGAAGGCGAGGCGGATGGGGGTGTTGCGTTCCGCAACGAGCGACACGCGGCGGGCCGCCTCGATGATCTCCGCGGTGCGGGCGACGGCGTAGGTGGGTGTCGCGTCCGGGAATAGCCGACGGACCGGCGGGTAGTCACCCTCGATGAGTTGGGACGTGGTGCGGCGCCCGGCCGCCTCGAAGCCGATGAGGTGCTTGCCGGTGTCCGTCTGGAGCGCGATGTCGAGGTTCCCCGCCTGGGTCATCGACTTGGCAACGTCGGACAGCGTCCGTGCCCGCACGAGGGCGACCTGCGAGACCCTCGGATCGCGGGGAATCCAGGTGATCTCCTTCATCGCCAGCCGGTAGCGGTCGGTGGCGAGGAACGTGATCCGCTCCCCTTCCATCTCCATCCGCACTCCGGTGAGGAGCGGCAGGGTCTCGTCCCTGCTGGCCGCGGTGGTCACCTGCAGGACCGCCGCGTTGAAGGCGGCGGCATCGACGGTGCCAGCGACCTCGGGGAACGTGGGCAGGTCCGGGTAGTCATCGACCGGCATCGTGTGAAGGGAGAACCGCGACGCGCCGCAGGTGAGGACCAGTTTCGTGCCGTCCAGCTCGAAGTCGACCGGCTTCGCGGGCAGGGCCTTCGCGATGTCCGCGAGCATCTTCCCCTGGACCACGGCGACGCCGCTGCCGAAGACCTGGGTGGCGACCTCCGAGCGGGCCGAGACCTCGTAGTCGAAGCTGGAGACCGTCAGCACACCCTCGGTCGAGGCTTCCAGCAGCACTCCCGCAAGAACAGGGACGGCGGGCCGGTTCGGCAGCGACCGTGCCGTCCAGGCCACCGCCTCGGCAAGGACGTCCCGATCCACTCTGAACTTCACGTCAACCTCTTTCCTCGGGGGTCAGCGGCGGGGGTCGACCTCGACCCGTATCCCACGCTCCAAGAATGTCACGAATCACCCCCCGGCATGGCGGCCGCAGCGGCCGTCCCCAGTGTTGGCGTTCCATGAACTCCTCGTCGTGATGGTTCTCGTCATCGTCATAGCAGGTGGGGATTGTGTGGACAACCGCCGTTCACGCACCTCAGCTCCCGGATGCCGGTGTGGACGCCGTGTGGGAAGGAGGTACCGGGAGGTGGTTCCCATGTGGGTTGCGGGCCTGGCTGTCGCGCGTTCCGCAGCCAGGGGCTCTCCTGTGCACACCCGGAGGGGCTTCTCCCTCAGATGGTCCACAGGGACCGTGGAGGACCTCAGGCGGACCGGCGGGCGCTGTGCTTGATGCGGTTGGTGAGCTCTGTGACCTGGTTGAAGGTCGCCCGCTTCTCGGCCATCTGCTCGGCGATCTTCCGGTATGCATGCATCACGGTCGTGTGGTCGCGGCCGCCAAACGCCTGGCCGATCTTGGGCAGGGACAGGTCGGTGAGCTCCCGGCACAGATACATGGCGATCTGGCGGGCCGTGACCAGCACCCGGGAGCGGTCCGCGCTGCACAGCGCATCGATCGTCACGGAGAAGTAGTCCGAGGTCTCCTTCATGATGAGGGCCGCGGTGATCGTCTCCGGGGGCTGGTCGGAGACGAGGTCCCGGAGCACCAGTTCGGCGAGCGTCAACTCGACCGGTTGCCTGTTGAGGTTGGCGAAGGCGGTGACGCGGATGAGGGCGCCCTCGAGTTCGCGGATGTTGGTGGTGATGCGGGAGGCGATGTAGCTCAGGACGTCGTCGGTGGCCTTGAGGTTCTCCGCCTGCGCCTTCTTGCGGAGGATCGCGATGCGGGTCTCGAGGTCGGGCGGCTGGACGTCAGTCAGCAGACCCCACTCGAACCGGGAGACCAGCCGTTCCTCGAATCCCTGGAGCTTCTTGGGTGGGGTGTCCGAGGTGATGACCACCTGCTTGTTGTCGTTGTGCAGGGAGTTGAAGGTGTGGAAGAACTCCTCGACGGTCTGCTCCTTGCCGCCGAGGAACTGGATGTCGTCCACCAGGAGCACATCCACATTGCGATACCGGCGCTGGAAGCTCTCCGCCTTGTCGTCGCGGATGGAGTTGATGAAGTCGTTGGTGAACTCTTCGGAATTGACGTATCGCACCCGGACGCCGGGGTAGAGGCTGCGCGAGTAGTGCCCGATGGCGTGGAGGAGGTGCGTCTTGCCCAGCCCCGAGCCGCCGTAGACGAAGAGCGGGTTGTAGGCCCGGGCCGGAGCCTCGGCGACCGCCCGTGCCGCGGCGTGGGCGAAACGGTTGGAGGAGCCGATGACGAACGACTCGAACGTGTACTTCGGGTTGAGGCGGGAGGGATCCACCTCCATGGGAGTGGGACGGGGGGTTCGCTGGGGACGCTGGGGGGTTTCGGCAGCAACGGGCCGGAAGTCCGGGGCGGGCGCCGGTGTGGCGGGCGGCGCGGGAATCGCGTCATAGAGGGAGGCGTCAACGGTGACCGCATAGCGGTGGATCTCGTCCCCCCGCAGCGCCTGGAGCGCGGTGGTCAGGGCGGGGCGCATCCGTGTCTCGAGCCGGTCCTTGACCATGTTCGACGGGACGGCCAGCAGGAGCGTGCCATCGATGAGCCCGAGAGGTTTCGCGAGCTTGGCGAACGAAAGGTCGGCTGGGGTCAGGTCGCTCCGGGTGCCGAGTGCGTTGACGATCTCGCCCCACAGGTCGGCCGACGGCACAGAAGACACTGAAACCCCTCCCCAAACGGGCCTGTGACCATAGGCCCATACACACCCTTATCCACAGATTGTGGACTATGGACATCCCATCGTCGCCGCTGGTGCGCGAACCTCTGGGTGATCTTGCTGACACTTGTCAACACGACACGACCACGATATCCACATTGACACCGATCCCCCACCGGGTTTCCGCGTGACCTCCAGCACCCGGGATCCGGTTGACCCTCCCGTTCGTTGTACCGTACCGTGGTCAGGCCGTACCGTGTGCGCGTCCTCTGCGCAGACCTCATTCCGGCAGCGGCGCCATTTCAAACGTTTTCGGGAGACTGCTGTGAGCAAGCGTACGTACCAGCCGAACAACCGGCGTCGCGCGAAGGTGCACGGGTTCCGCCTCCGCATGCGTACCCGCGCCGGCCGCGCGGTCCTGGCGGCGCGCCGCCGCAAGGGCCGCGAGTCACTGACCGTCTGACTTGCTCCCCGCCCGCAACCGCATGCGGCGTGCGGAGGACTATGCCGCCACGCTGCGGAGGGGCGTGCGGGGCGCAGCGCGCACCATGACAGTGCACCTCAACACCGACCTCACCGAAGGCGAGCCCTTGGTGGGGTTCGCTGTTTCCCGGGCAGTGGGTTCATCGGTGGTTCGTCACCGTGTGCAGCGGCGGCTGCGGCACCTGATGCGGGACGAGCTCGAGGGTCTCCACCACGGCAGCCGGGTGGTCGTGCGCGCCCTTCCTCCCGCCGCGACGGCCACGAGTGCCGAGCTCGCCGCGGACCTGCACCACGCCCTGGCACAGGCGCGCCGGCGCGTCGCGTCGGGGAGGTCGCGGTGACCGCACTGAATCCGCTCCAGTGGCTGGCGACGATCCTGATCCGTGGATACCAGATCCTGATCTCGCCGCTCTTCCCCCCGAGCTGCAAGTACTACCCCTCCTGCTCGGCGTACGCCCTCGAGGCGGTCCGGGTGCAGGGGTTCTTCAAGGGCACCGGGCTCGCGGTGTGGCGTGTGTTGCGCTGCAACCCCTGGTCGCGTGGCGGGGTCGACTTCCCGCCCGGGAGCACAATGGCCGTGGACATTCCTCCGGACGATCCTCCGGGGGACCCTACTGATGCGGAGCACACACACTGATGGACTCGCTACTTCTGCCGCTCGAGATCGCCGTCGCGTGGATCATGGTCCAGATCCACAGCCTGCTCATGGCCCTCGGCATGCAGGACGGCCCGGGCGCCGCGTGGGTGTTGTCGATCGTCGGTCTGGTGATCGTGATCCGGATCCTGCTGATCCCGCTCTTCTTCAAGCAGATCAAGGCATCCCGCGGGATGCAGATGATGCAGCCTGAACTGCAGGCCCTGCAGAAGAAGTACAAGGGCAAGACCGATCCCGTCTCCCGGCAGGCACAGCAGCAGGAGATGATGGAGCTCTACCGGAAGCACAACACGAACCCGTTCGCGTCGTGCCTGCCGATCCTGCTCCAGATGCCGATCTTCTTCGCTCTCTTCTGGGTTCTGAGCGGACTGCCGTCGCTGGCGGACGGGAACTACCGCAACAAGGGGATGGACTCGCTGGGTCCCCTCACCGCCGAGCTGGCGGCGGACGTGGAGCAGTCCACGCTGCTCGGTGCGCCGCTGTCGGCAACCTTCCTGGGCAGTGATGACCTCCAGGTCAAGATCGTCGCCGTGATCCTCATCATCGCGATGTCGCTCACGACGTTCCTCACCACCCGGCAACTGACGATGAAGAACATGCCGGCATCTGCGCTCGACAACCCGATGATGCGGCAGCAGAAGATGCTGATGTATTCGATGCCGCTGATCTTCGCGGTGACGGGCGTCGGATTCCCGATCGGCGTGCTCATCTACTGGACCGTGACCAACCTCTGGTCCATGGGGCAGCAGTTCTACACCATCCAGCGCATGCCGGCGCCGGGGTCGGAGGCCTACAAGCGGAAGCAGGCGCGGGATGCGGCGAAACGGGCGAAGAAGGGACTGCCGCCAGAGCCTGACGAGACCGCACCCACGCAGGAGATTCAGCCTCCGAGTGGGCAGCGCGTCCAGCCGATGCGCAAAGATCGGGCGAAGAAGAAGGGGACTGCCGGAGCCACTCCGGCGCCCCAGCCAGAGCCCCCGACACCCGCTGAGCCAGAGCCCTCCACACCCGTTGAGCCGGAGGCGGTTGAGCCCCCCGTGGTGGGGGCACCGCGGGGCAAGGACGGTCTGACGGACGAGGAGCGGGCGCGCAGAAGGTACGAGGCACGGGCGGCGGAACGGAAGGCCGCGAGGGAGAAGCGTCTGGCGGCCGAGAAGCGCCGCAAGGAGAACGAGGGCAAGGCCAAGTACGACGGCGAGTAGCCGGGACCGGGCCCACTGGAACCAAGGAGAACCTCATGAGCGAGGACAAGAGCACCCTCTCCCGTCTCGAGGAGGAGGGGGACATCGCAGCCGACTATCTGGAGGAGTTGCTCGATATCGTCGACCTCGACGGGGACATCGACATCGATGTCGAGAACGGCCGGGCCTCCCTCGAGATCGTGTCGGAGGAGTTCGGCGACCGGTGGCTGCGCCGCCTGGTGGGTGATGAGGGCGAGGTGCTGGAGGCACTGCAGGAGCTGACGCGGCTCGCGGTGCAGGCGAAGACGGGAGAGCGTTCACGGCTCATGCTCGACATCGCCGGTTTCCGGCGCGCGGTCAAGCAGCGGCTCACCGCTGAAGCCCAGGAGGCGGTGCAGCGGGCGCGGGAGACCGGCGAGCCGGTGGCCCTCACGCCGATGAACCCGTTCGAACGCAAGGTGGTGCACGACGTCGCCAAGCAGGCCGGCCTGGTGTCCGCCTCGGAGGGCGTCGAGCCGCGCCGCTACGTGGTGATCCAGCCCCCAGCGGCGTGATCCGGGAGGATCCAGCCTCGTTTCCCCGGGCCGTCCGGGATGCGGTGCCTGACGAGCTCGCCTGGCGACACCTCCAGTCCTTCGCCGATGTCCTCGCTGAGGAGGGTGAGCTGCGGGGCGTGATCGGCCCGCGGGAGGTTCCGCGCCTGTGGTCCCGTCACCTGGTCAACTCGCTGGCGGTGAACCGGTACGTCCCGCGCGGTGCCGCGGTGGCCGACGTCGGATCGGGCGCCGGGTTCCCCGGGATCGTCCTCGCCATCACCCGGCCGGACACCCAGGTGTGCTGCGTCGAGGCGATGGAGCGACGGCGTGCGTGGCTGGACGACGTCGTCGCACGGCTTGGCCTGACCAACGTCGAGGTGGTGGGGGCGCGGGCCGAGGACGTGCACGGCACGAGGACGTTCGACGTCGTCACTGCGCGGGCCGTTGCGCCCCTGGATCGCCTGGCCCGGTGGACCCTTCCCCTGCTCCGGCCCGGCGGGGTCCTCCTCGCTCTCAAGGGTGAGCGCGCGGCCGACGAGGTGCGGCGGGCGGTGCCGACACTCCGGAAGCTTGGGGCGACGCGGTGGACAGTGCACGAGGTGGCCTCGCCGCTTGACGGGTCCGTCACGCGTGTGATCGAGGTGGTTGGTCGGAGCTGACCCGGTCGTCACCGGAACTCGTGCGCGGTGACGGCAAGCACGGCGTCGTAGTGGCCCCGGCCCGCAACCGCCTCACCCCGAGGCGGTCACGTCGCACCGTCAGACCGGGGCCGGGGCTCCGGCCCGAATCGATCGGGGGCGGGTCGCCGCTGCTGGCCGCCTGCGTGGGGATCGCCGCCTGCCGGAACTGACGTGCATCCCCGCCAAGTCGTCGGTAAGCGCCTGGGTGCGTCGAGGCTGGGGCCCGGCCGCGACTGGTGTCGCCAAGTGGCGTGTTCGGCCCCGTCAAACCGTCGGTGAGAGACCCGAGTGGATCGGGGGCGGGGGTCCACGCTCGACCGGCGTCCCCAA
>JALHDK010000038.1 GCA_022838965.1 Actinomycetales bacterium
TACGGGGTGTACACACTCACGCCCGTCAGGTCGGGGGTGGTGTTCGTGAGGCTGGGGGCGCTGCCTGCCACGCCTTCCTTGCCGTTGGCGATGATCCAGTAGACGGGGATCTTCTCGGTGACCAGCAGCCGGTAGATCAGGCCGTACTGCTCCAGGACCGTCTTCGGCTGGGTGGCCGCGGGTGGGCTGCCCATGAACCCGGCGTCGATGATGTACGAGCCGGCCGCGAAGGTCTTGTTGTTCGACTCCTGCGGCAGCGGCGGCGGGGCGGACGCGACGGCGGTGCCGCCGACCCCGGCAAGCACGCCCAGGGGGAACAGGATCAGCAGCGCGAGAAGCGCCGCCAGCGCACGTGTGCGCGCCGGGGGCCGCAAGGCGTGCCTGCCCCGCCCCGACCCGCGCAGAACCCGTAACGCTCGCGGTTCCACAAGCTCCCTATCGCTTCGAGTTCAGAACAACTCGCACTGCCCCCGACTACCCAGTTGAACACCGGGCGGGTGGCGTTGACCGACATCGCAACGGAGCCCTGATCGGGCCTTTACGGCTTCGATACGCCGGTTGACGGCTCCTTGACAGGCGGCGCCGGACGCGGGTGGCACGAGCTCGCGGCACCCCGTCGGCACGGGCCGCAGCCTGTGCCACGCTGGTCCCATGAGCCCCCACCACGTGTCGGTCCCAGCCCGGACGTTCGGCCGGAAGGTCGCCATCAGCGCCGCCACTGCCGCGGCGGTGGCCCTGCTCACCTGGGCAATGGTGCGGTTCGACGGACTCGTCATCTTTCGCTCCGAGTGGCAGGTGCCGTACCTCGTGCTCTGCGTGGCCGCCGCGGTGCTGGGCGGCCGGATCGCGGGGTTGACGGCGCTCGCCGGCTCGGGCCTCGCGATCTTCGTGTACGGAGCGGAACCGCTGGGCGGGCTGCCCCTCGCCAACCCTGCGGCCCTGGCCGAGGGCATCGTCTTCGTGGGGGTGACCGGTGTGGTGTTCCTCCTCACCGAATCCCGCGCGCACGCGTTGACCCAGGTGGCTGCTCGCGAGCAACTCCGCCGTGACGAGGACCGGATGCGCGACGCTCTGGAGGCCCTGATGGACCCGGTGGCGATCCTGGAGGCGGTCCGGGACGCGGGGAGAATCGTCGACTACCGCTACCTCTACGTGAACAGCGCCGCCGCTTCGCAGGCCGGTGACCAGGCCTGCCACCTCATCGGGAGGCTCCTCAGCGAGGTGGTCCCCGATCTGCCGGCCGCGTCCCGGGCCGCGCTGGACCGCGTCGTCGAGTCCGGCGTGCCGGAGGTCCGCAACGGCGCCACGGTCTCCGTGGACGCGGACAGCGAACGCAGGCACGACGTCCGCATCGTCCGCCTCGGGGACGGCATCCTCCTCACCCACCGGGACGTCACCGACCAGTACCTCGCAGCGGAAAGGCTCCGACGGAGCGAACGGATGTACCGGATCCTCGCCGAGTTCACCAACGACGCCGTCTTCCTCATCCGGCTGGACTCCGTGACCTGGGCGTCACCGTCGGCAGAGCGAGTCCTGGGCTGGGCTCCACAGGAGATCATCGGCAGACCGTGGTCCGAGTTTCTCGTCCCCGAGGACATCGAGGGACTCACAGCGTTGTACCCACGGGTCGCGGCCGGCGAGCGCACCCAGGGCCGGGCGCGGTACCGCTCCCGCGACGGCAGCATCCACTGGGCCCGGATGAGCTTCGCGCCCCTGTACGACGACGACGGCGAGTACCACGGGATCATCGTCTCCGGGCAGGTCATCGACGACGAGGTCGCGGCTGAGGATGCGTTGCGCGAGTCGCAGCGCCAGCGAGCCCGCCTGATCGAGCAGTTGCCGGTCGGGGTGTTCCGAGCCCGCCTGCGGGGCGACGACACCCTCGTGATGGAGTACGCGAGCCCCCAGGCGTCCGAACTGTTCCGAAAGCCGGCGGGCGAGCCGCTCGAGGCCGCCGAGATGCTCCGGGCGATCGGTCCCGCCGACTTCCACTGGGTCCGGAGCCAGGCCCGGGACGCCGCCACCACCGGGAAGCCCATGGTGTGGGAGGGGCCCCTGCCCGACGTCGATCCCCCCGTGTGGCTCCGCGTCCAGGGACGGGTGGATGTCTCCGGCGACGACCTCGTGATGGACGGGCTGGTTGCCGACATCACGCAAGCCAGGGAGTACGAGGCCGCGCTCGCCCGCGAGGCGGAGTCAGCCGCGCGGCGAGCCGCACTCCTGACCGAGGTCGACCGGACGAAGTCGGCGCTCCTGGCCGCTCTCGGACATGACCTCCGCACTCCGCTCGCCGTGATCGGCTCGGCCGCCGCCGCGTTGCGAACAACGACCACCCTCAGCGCGGAAGAGCGGGACGAGCTGCTCGCCCACATCCAGACCAACAGCGATTCACTCAACCATCTGCTGATCAACCTCCTCGACATGAGTCGCGTGGAGGCCGGAGCCGTACCCGTCCAGCTGGGTCCCGTCGATCTCTTCGAGGCGCTCGAGGAGCCCCTGCGACACACCCAGGACATCCGGCTCGAGCTGCCCGCCGACCTGCCGTGCGTCGAAGCCGATCTCGCCATGCTGGAGCGGGTGCTCGACAACCTGCTGCGCAACGCCCACCGTCACCGGCGGCCCGGCACCGCCATCACGATCGCGGCCGCCCCGTCGGGCGACGTCGTCCGGGTCCAGGTGATCGACCACGGTCCCGGGGTGCCGGAGGAGCGCTACGATGACATGTTCGTGCCGTTCCAGCGTCTCGACGACACCGGTGTCGAAGGGATCGGGCTCGGGCTGTCGATTGCCCGGGCCTTCACCCAGGCGATGGGGGGCACGCTCACGCCGTCGGCCACGCCCGGCGGCGGCCTCACCATGACCATCGAGCTCAAGGGGTGTCATGCCACGTCTTCTCCTCGTTGAGGACGACCACGCGCTGCGCCGGACGCTCGCGATCAGTCTCGGGGCCCGGCGCTACGAGGTTGCCGAGGCTGACACCGGCGCGCGGGCGCTCGAACTCCTGGACTCCGGCGCTCCCGATCTGGTCGTGCTCGATCTGGGTCTGCCGGACATGGACGGCCTCTCGCTGATCGGCCGGATCCGGGCGGGCTCGGCCGTCCCGATCATCGTGCTCTCGGCCCGCTCCCTCCAGTCCCACAAGGTGGACGCCCTCGAGGCCGGGGCCGACGACTACCTCACCAAGCCGTTCGGGCTCGAGGAACTCGTGGCACGCATCCGGGTGGCCCTGCGTCGCACGAACACCGCCCCCACCCCTCAGCTCGTGACGACCGAGGCGTTCACCCTCGACCTCCCCGCACGGCGGGCCATGGTGCGGGGTGAGCCCGTCCGGTTGACTCCAACCGAGTGGCGCCTCCTCGAGGTCCTCACGCGCCACCCGGGGGTCAAGGTGGCGTCCCGGGACCTGCTCCGGGAGATCTGGCGACCGGCCGCGGTCGGTCAGACCCACTACCTGCGGGTCTACTTCAGCCATCTGCGGCGCAAGCTCGAGGACGATCCCGCGCACCCGCGCCATCTCATCACCCTGGCCGGCGAGGGCTACCGGTTCGACCCCTGACCGGACCGGCGGGCATCGGCGATGATCTCCGCGGCGATGCTGATCGCGATCTCGGCGGGTCCCCGCGCGCCGATGTCCAGGCCGATGGGGGAGCGCAGGAGGTCGATCGCCGCCGGATCCACTCCCGCCTCCGCCAGGCGGGCCACCCGGTGGGCGCGCGTCCGCCGCGAGGCGAGCAGGCCCACGTACCCGAGCCGGCCCTCCTGCCGCAGCCGGAGCGCGAGCGCGAGGGCGGGGACGTCGAACTTGGGGTCGTGTGTCAGGACGGCGACGGCGTCGCGTCCGTCCACCCGTCCCGCGGCCTCCTCGGCGGCCAGGTAGCGGTGCGGCCAGTCGACGACCACCGCCTCGGCCGCCGGGAAGCGGTGCGCCTGTGCGAAGGCCGCCCGGGCGTCGCAGAGCGTCACCCGCCGGCCCATCAGCCGGCCCAGGTGGGTGAGCGCGACCGCGATGTCCGAGGCGCCGAACACGAGGAGCCGCGGGGCGTCGGCGTCGTCCGGACGCGGCGCGGTGCCGGGATCGGCGGGGGAGACGCGCTCGACGTGCACCTCGATGTCCCCGCCGCAGGAGAGGCCGACGGCGCGCGCGTCGTCGTCGGACACGCCGTAGCGCAGCGTCCGGGCCTCCCCGGTGGTGAGCACCTCGCGGGCCACCTCCAGGACGTCCCCCTCCACGCAGCCCCCGGAGACCCCGCCGACCACCTCGCCGGCGGGGCCGAGCAGCATGGTGGAGCCGACCGGCAGGGGAGCGGCGCCCCACGTCGACACCACGGTGGCGCGCACGAACGGCCGCCCGGCGGCCCACCACTGCCGCTCCCGGGCCCCGCCCTCGCCCGGCGTCACGGCTTGTAGTACGTGCCGCGGAGAGGGAGACGGTCCCGCACCACGCCATCGCGCCGGAGGTAGGCGTGCGCGACCGCGGGGGCGGTGGGGATGAGGCAGATCTCGCCGACGCCCTTGGCGCCGTAGGCGTAGGGCAGCACGCCGGGCCCCCGCACGGTGCGCACCTCCATCGCGGGTGTCTGGGTGGACCGGATGAGGCCGAGCTTCCCGAACGTCGTCCGCGGCACGCCGCCCTCGACCACGAACTCCTCGGTGAGGGCGTACCCGAGTCCCATCACGATGCCGCCCTCGATCTGGCCGATCAGCGCCTGCTGGTTGACCACGGTGCCGGCGTCGTGCGCCGCCACCACCTTCCGGATCCGGCCGTCCGCCGCGAGGTGGACCAGCTGGGCCGCGTAGCCGTAGGTGACGTGGCTGACCGGGTGGGGGTTCGGCGAGCCGATCGGATCGGTGGCGGGGGAGAACTCGCCGGAGAACTCCCGGCCCTCGAGAGCCTCCAGCGTGCCGGCCTCCGCGAGCGCTGCCTGCAACGCCACCGCCGCGCGCCGCACCGCCTCCCCGGTGAAGAGCGTCTGGCGAGAGGCGGTGGAGGTGCCAGCGTCCGGGGTTCGCGTGGTGTCCGGGGCCTCGATCACCACGCGGTCCGGTGGCAGGTCAACCGTCTCGCACAGCATGTGCAGCGCCATCTGCGCGATGCCCTGGCCCATGCAGGCCGCGGACGAACGGATGTGGACGCGCCCCTGCTCCACCGAGAGCAGGCAGCGGCCGGTGTCGGGCACACCCATGCCGAGACCGGTGTTCTTGAAGCCGACCGCGAGGCCGGCGGCGGGATCGGCATCCCAGTCCGGTTTCAGCGCCTCGAGGCACTCCACGAGCCCCGTCGCCTCGTCCGCGATCTGTCCGTTGGGCAGCTCCTGCCCGGGACGGATCGCGTTCCGGTGGCGGAACTCCCAGGCGTCCATCCCGGCCTTCTCCGCGAGCAGGTTCACGGCGCTCTCGATCGCGAAGGCGCTCTGTGGCACCCCGAAGCCCCGGAAGGCGCCCGCGGGTGGGTTGTTGGTGTACACCGCCCAGCCCTCGCAGTCGAAGTTCTGGTAGTTGTACGGCCCGCCGGCGTGGGTGACCGCGCGCTGCAGGACCGGTCCTCCGAGGGAGGCGTACGCCCCGGTGTCGGCCACGATCCGCACCCGCGCGGCGGTGAGGTGCCCCTCCGCGTCACAGCCGAGCGTCACCTGCACGTCCATGGGGTGCCGTTTGACGTGGTAGTCCAGGCTCTCCTGCCGCGAGAACCGCACCTTGACGGGGCGCCCCACATGCCATGCCCCCAGCGCCGCGTGGTGCTGGACGCTCATGTCCTCTTTGCCGCCGAACCCGCCACCCACGAGCATCGAGTGCGAGTGGACCTTCTCCGCCGGCAGCTGCAGCATGCGCGCGATCTCGCGCTGCTCGTCGTAGACGCCCTGCCCGCCGGTGAACACTTCGACGCCGCCCGCGCCCCACGGCTGCGCGACGGCGCACTCGGGCTCCATGAAGGCGTGCTCCTGCCACGGGGTGTGGAAGGTGGCGCTCACCACGTGGGCGGAGGCGGCCAGCGCGGCGTCGACGTCGCCCCGTTTCACCTGCTGGTGGGTGAGGATGTTGCCCCCCGGATGGAGGCGGGGCGCGCCGGGGGCGAGCGCCTGGTCCGGGCTGGTGACCGGCTCCAGCACGGTGTACTCCACCTCGATGAGGCCGAGCACCTCGTCCAGGGCCTCCTCCCGCTCGCACACCACGAGCGCGAGCGCGTCGCCGACGTAGCGGGTGGTCCCGCCCTCGGCGATGAGGACGTCCCAGTCGTTCACGATGTGGCCGATCCGGTTCTCCGGCACGTCCGCCGCCGTCAGGACCGCGAGGCACGCGGGGTGGGCGCGTGCCCGGCTGACGTCGAGCCGCTCGACGACGGCCCGCGGATGCCCGGACCGGAGCGCCTTCGCGTGCACCATGCCGGGCAGCCGGAGGTCGTCCGCGTACAGCCCCGTCCCCAGCACCTTCTCCGCCGCGTCCGGCCGGGGCGCGCGGTCCGACATGCGGATCCGCTCCGGCGGCGGCGGGACGTCCTCCACGCCGCGCAGGATCCGCCCGGCGCGCAGGATGGCGTCCTCGATCATGCGGTAGCCGGTGCAGCGGCAGATGGTGGTGCGCATCGCCCGGGTGACCTCGTCCCGCGCCGGATCGGGGTTCTTGTCCAGCAGGGCCTTGGTGGCCATCACGAATCCGGGGATGCAGAAGCCGCACTGGACGGCGCCCTCCTGCGCGTAGGCGGAGACGAACACCTCCTTCTCCCACGGGTCCAGCCCTTCGGCGGTGGTGACCAGGCGGTCGGCGAACGCGGCGGCATCACGCGTGCACGCCTTCACCGGCTTCCCGTCCACCACCACGGTGCACGACCCGCAACTGCCGTCGTCGCAGCCGTGCTTCACGGACGTGAGGCCCAGATCCTCCCGCAGGAACCGCATGAGGCTGCCGCCCGCGGGGGCCTCGTGGGGGCGGCCGTTGACGATGATGCCCATGTCCCTCCTCAGACGATCGCCGTGTCGGGGGCGCCGCACGGCAGGTACACCCCGGTCGGGAGGTCGGCGGCGAGGTGTCCGGCGACGACGGCGTGCCGTCCCCGGAGGAACACGTCCCGCACCCGGCCCGTCACCCCCATGCCCTCGTACGGGGTGTGGTCGACGTTCTCGTGCAGGTCCGCGGCCCGTACCGTCCACCGCGGGCGCGGATCGAGGACGACGACGTCGGCATCCGACCCCGGCATCAGCGCGCCCTTGCGGGGGAACAGCCCGAAGTAGCGGGCCGCGTTGGTGGCGGTCACCTCCGCGTACCGCTCGAGGCTGAGCCGCCCGGCCGCGACGCCCTCGGAGAACAGCAGGGCCATGCGCAGCTCGATCCCGGGCGCCCCGTTCGGGGTGTGGGCGAAGTCCGCAGCCGCGTCCTTCTGGCCCACCAGGTTGAACGAGCAGTGGTCGGTTCCCACGAACTGGACGTCCCCGGCGGCCAGCCCGGCCCACAGGGCCTCCCGGTCGGCGGCCGTCCGCAGCGGCGGGCTCATCACGACGGCCCGGCCCGCGAGGTCGTCGACGTCCGGGTCGCCGTACGCGGCGACGTCGAGCAGGAGGTACTGCGGGCAGGTCTCCGCGGCCACGACGTTCCCCGCGGCCCGGGACCGGCGCACGGCGTCGAGGCCGGCGGCCGAGCTGAGGTGGACGACGTAGTGGGGCGCGCGGGCCAGCGTGGCGATCACCGCGAGCCGGTCGATGGCCTCCGCCTCGAGGATGGCGGGCCGGGTGGCGGCGTGGTACCAGGGCGTCGTGTGGCCGGCGGCGAGGGCCTCCCGCACGAGGGCGTCGATGAGGCGGCCGTTCTCGCAGTGGAACCCGATGGTGGCGACGATGTCCCGGGCGGTGGTGAGTGCGGCGAGGATCTCGTCGTCCTCGACCATCATCGAGTGCCGGTAGGCCATGTACAGCTTGAAGGAGGTGACGCCGCGGGCGGGCATCTGCGCCATCTGCGCCGCGAAGCCCTCCCGCCACTCGGTCATGGCCAGGTGGAAGCCGAAGTCGCAGGTCGCCTTGCCGGCGGCCTTGGCCATCCAGCGGTCGAAGCCCTCGGCGAGGGACTGGCCGTGGAACTGGGTGGCGAAGTCGAGCACCGTGGTGGTGCCGCCGGCGAGCGCCGCGCGGGTGCCGGTCGCGAAGTCGTCGGCGGTGATCTCGCTGCCGGCCTCCAGGTCGAGGTGGCAGTGGGACTCGACCCCGCCCGGCAGGATCACGCAGCCGGTGCAGTCCAGCACCTCCTCGCCGTTCTCCGGCCGCAGGCGCCCGACGGCGGCGATCGCCTCCCCGGCGAGCCGGACCGAGCCACCCTCGATGAGGCCGTCGGGGGCCACGACCAGGCCGTTGTGCAGCAGTGTGGTCATGAGAATCTCGCCCAGACGCGTTCGGCGCGTTCGGCGGAGCGGGCGAGGACCGCGGCCTCGTCCAGGCGGGTGAAGGCGCGCTCGCGGAGGATCCACTCCCCGCCCACCATGACGTCCGTGACCTGCGCCCCGGCCATTCCGAAGACCACGTGACCCCACCCCGAACGGGCGTCGAGGGGGGTGGGGGGGCGGTAGTCGAGCGTGATGAGGTCGGCGACCGCCCCGGCGCGCAGGATGCCGATGTCGCAGCCGAACAGGGCCGAGGCGATGGCCGGGTTGTTGACGAACAGCAGGGTGACGGCCTCCGTGAACCCGAGCGTGGGATCGAGGCGGTGCCCGCTCGCCACGATCTTGGCGACCTGCATGGAGGCGAGCATGTCAGCCGTGTAGGCGTCCGTGCCTAGGCCCACCCGGACGCCGGCGCGGAGCATCTCGATCACGGGCGCGAAGCCGACGGCGTTGCCGAGGTTCGAGTGGGGGTTGTGCACCACGTTCGCCCGCCGGTCCGCGAGCACCGCGATCTCGCCGGGCGAGACGTGCACGCAGTGGGCGGCGAGGCTCTCGGGCCCGATCATGCCGTGGGCGTCGAGCCGCTCGACGACGCGGCGTCCCGTCGTCGCCAGTGCGTGGCGTTCGTCCTCGGGCCCCTCGGCGACATGCACGTGGAAGCCGCCGGGAACGCCGTCCTTCGCCTCGGCGGCGGCGGCGAGGCTGGCCTCGGACAGCGTGAACGAGGCGTGCAGGCCGAACATGCCGCGCACCCGGTCCTGCTCCCCGGTGTTCGCGGCGCGCATGAACGCGACGTTCTCCGCCACCGCCGCGGCGAAGGCGGCGGGGCCGTCCCGGTCCGACGTCTCGTAGCACAGGGCGGCCCGGACTCCCACCTGCCGGGCTGCCTCCGCCATCGTGGTGAGCGAGCCGGGGATGGCGTGCGGGCTGGAGTGATGGTCGATGAGGGTGGTGACGCCGTTGCGCACGGACTCCATGAAGGTGGTCAGCGCGTTGAGCCGCACGTCCTCCGGCTCGAGGAGCCGGTCGAGGGTCCACCACAGGTTGGCGAGGATCTCGCCGAAGTCGCGCGTCGGCGCGTGCACGGTCATCCCGCGGGCGTAGGCGCTGTAGGCGTGGGTGTGGGCGTTGATGAGTCCGGGCAGGATCACCCTGCCGGTGTCCACGACCGGCTCGTCCGGGTGGGCGGGGCGCAGGAGCGCGGCGGGTCCGACGTCGGCGATCACCCCGTCGCGGACCACGACGGCCCCACCGGTCACCACCGGCTGGGCGGGGTCACCGGTGATGACGGTGCCGGTGATGATCATCGTGCGGCTCCTTCGAGCTCGGGAGCGGCCGGGGCCGCCCGGAGGAGGTACGGGTGCTCGCCCTCGAGCACCCCGAGGAAGCGCTCGAGGTCGGCGGGCAGGTCCGCCCCGCCGCGATGGTGGGTGCGCACCTCCCCGGAGGGCAGGCGGACCAGGTAGGTGCCGTCGTCGAGCGCGAGGAAGCCGGTGGCGGCGGAGTCGGCGAAATCCTCCCGCGCCCAGAACACCGTCACTTTGTCCCGGTAGGGCAGGCCGGCGTGCGGACAGAAGGTGCCGCAGTTGCCGCACTCGTTGCACAGGCCGTCGAGGTGGATGATCTGCCGGGGGTCCGTGAAGCCGGGGACGGTGATCGCGACGTTCGCACGGTTGGGACAGACTTCCGTGCAGATCTCGCACACCTGGTCGCAGCGCAGGCAGCGGCCGCCCTCGGCCGGCGGTGCCAGGGGGTCCCGCAGCACTCCGCGGCGCGCCGCGAGCACCTGGGCGGGAGTGAACACGGCGGCGGGAGGGGCGTCGAAGTCGGGGCGGATCCGGTGCCGGGCGAGGATCGCGCGGGCGACGACCTTCGCATCCGCGATGGCGCGGACCACCGTGTCCGGTCCCAGGCGGCCGTCCCCGATGACGTACACCTGGGTGAGTCCGCCGGTGATCTCGGCCTCGTAGGCCGGACCGAGCCGCGGCCGGCCCCGCTCGTCGACGACGATGCCGTTCGCCCGGTAGGGTCCGGCGTCGATGGTGGCGCCGGTGGCGCCGATGACCGTGTCGAAGGGCAGGTCGACGACCTCGCCCGTGCCGTGGACGGCGCGGCGGCCCGCGGCGTCGTACGGCCCGAGCGCGGTGCGTTCGCAGCGCAGCGTGACGCCGTCGTAGGAGAGCGGCGCGAGCAGCTCGGCGATCTCGATGCCCTCGGCGCGGACGGCGTTGACGTCCTCCTGCGCCGCCGGCATGAAGGGCTCGGTGCGGCGGTAGACGACGCTGACGTGCTCCACCCCGGGCAGGCGGCGGGCGGTGCGGGCGCAGTCCATGGCGACGTCGCCCGCCCCGATCACCGCGACGCGGCGGCCCGCCGGAGCGCCGCCCCCGGTGTGGGCGGCCCGGAGGAAGTCGAGGGCGTCGACGACGTGCTCGCCACCGGTGGCGACGGGCGTCACGCCGCGACCCCAGGACCCGGTCGCGACGATGACGTGATCGAAGCGGCTCCGGAGTTCGGCGATGTCGTAGTGCGGGTCGCAGCCGAAGTGGAACGTCACCCCGGCGGCGAGGGCGAGCCGGTAGTCGCGGTCGATCTGGCCGGCGCTGATGCGGAACGCCGGGATGATGTGGCTGACGATGCCGTAGGGCCGGTCGAGCTTCTCGAACACCTCCACCGGCATGCCGTTCCGGCGCAGGAACAGGGCGGCGGCGATGCCCGCGGGGCCCGCACCGATCACCGCGACCGGGGCGTCCGAGACGAGGGGCGCCGGGGCGAGCGCGGCGAGATACTCCTCCTGGGCGGCGTCCGCCGCGGCGAGCTTGACGCCCCGGATGTCGAGGGCGGTGTCGTAGTCCAGGCGGGTGCAGTGGTGGCGGCAGGGTTGCGAGCACAGCACCCCGGTGATGGTGGGGGCGGTGTTGTCCCGTGCGATCAGGCGGAACGCGTCGGCGTACCGGCCAGCGGCCGTGAGCGTGAGGTACTCCGGGATCTGCTGGCCGATCGGGCAGCCGCCGTGCTCGCACGGGGCGGTGAAGCAATCGGTGAGGGGGAGGGGCGAGGAGGTCTTGCGGGAGCCCACCTTCTCGCGGTGCCGCTTGTGGGTGCGCTCGTCCGCGCGGACGGCGGCGGCGAGCGATTCGAGGGCGGCGACGTCGACGCCGTCGGCGTCCCGCATCACGCCGGTGGCGAGGCGGGCGAGCTGGGTGAGCCGGGCGTAGCGACCGGCTGGATCCCGGTGGCGAGGATCCGGGCGACGGTGGTGGCGTCCGCGCCGCCCGCGTAGGAGATGGGCAGGCGGCCATCGAGGGCGCGGGCGAGCTTCGCGGCGAGGGCGAGGGTGAGGGGGGCGAGCGCCCGGCCGGACAGGTACATCTCGCTCGCGGGCAGTTCGCCGCGCGTGACGTCGGTGGGGAGGGTGTTGGAGAGCTTCACCCCGAAGGTGAGGCCGGCCGCCGCGGCGCGGGCGGTGAGGCGCTGGAACATGGGGACGGCGTCGTCGAACTGCAGGTCCCCGCGGAAGTGGTGGTCGTCGAAGGCGAGGTGGGTGTAGCCCAGGTCGTCGAGGATGGTCCGGGCGGCGGCGTACCCGAGCATCGTGGGATTGCACTTCACGAAGGTGTGCAGGCCCTTGTCGAGGAGGTGGGAGGCGATGCGCTCGATCTCGTCGGCAGGGCAGCCGTGCAGGGTGGACAGGGTCACCGAGTCGCTGATGTGGGGGGAGAGGCGCTCGAGGTGTGTGCGGCTGAAGCCGGTGAAGCGGTCGAGGCTGGCCTCCAGCCACGTCACGGATTCCCGCCACGCCGGGGTGGCGGACGCGTCCCGCAGGCCCTCGAGGAAGCCGTCGATCAGGGGGCTGCTGATCCCGGCGAGGTCGTAGCCGACGGACGCGTTGAAGGCGACGGCGTCGTCGAGTCCCAGCTCGACGGCCAGCACCTGGATCGCGAGATGGGCGTGGATGTACTCGGTGAGCGCCTGGCCGACCGTGAGCTCGGTGGACCACTCGCAGTTGAAGCCCTCGTCCTCCGCGAGGATGCACGGCTTCGCGACGGCGAGCCGCATGGCCTCGCCGTCCATGACCTGCACGGTCTTCAGCTCGATGAACCGGGCGCCGGCCAGCCACGCGGTGACGATGTTCGGGGCGAGCTGGGTGTGGGGGCCGGCGGCCGGGCCGACGGGGGTGGCGATCCGGTGGCCGAACGGGTCGCGGATGGTGCGGGCCGGCTCGGGGCGGAAGACGTGCGCGGCCCCGAGGCCGAAGATCGAACCGTGGGCGCGGTGCCCGGTCAGCGCCCAGTCCATGAGGGCGCCGAAGGGCAGCGGGCGCATCAGGTCACTCATCGGGGTTCCACGACGGCGTGGTGTTCCATGGTCGAATCGTCCCCCGCCGGGAGTCCGCTGTCGAGGGACTTGCGGGCCCATCAGGATGGGGCCGCCACGCGGGCGTTGAACTCCGTGATCATCTCGTCCCACAGCGGCAGGTAGGCGCGCAGCTCGCGCCAGAACTGCTGGCCGCGGCGGCGCTCGAACAGCTCGAACGGGGTGCCCTGCTGCTCCACCCACGTGTAGTACCCGAGGTTGAAGATGCGGTTGCGGTCGAACTGGGTCAGCTCCAGGGTCGCGGACGTGGGAACGTTCGCCAGGTGCTCCCCCCACACCGCGGCGGCGTCGACCGGCGTGAAGACCCCGGCGAAGTCGCGCTGCAGGATCTTCGCCCGCTCGGAGGGGTAGAGCTCGGAGCCGTCCGTCGCCACGGTGACGATCACGTCGTCGTCGCCGAGGCCGAGGACCTTCGCGGCGGAGACGGCGGCCAGCACGTTGCAGATGGAGGAGAAGCCGAAGTCCGGGAGGGCGGCGAGGATGCGCTCCGGGACGCCCCGGGAGGCGAGGTACGCCAGCCCTTCGGGTTCGTTGAACATGACCTCGAGGTGGTCGGTCGCCCGGTCGCTGATGGCGGCGACGAGGTCATGGTTCATGATGTTGTGGATCAGGGGGACGTGCTTGTCGCCGATGCCCTGGATGTTGTGTTCCCCGAAGCCGTTCTGCAGGAGGGTGGGGCACTCGAGCGCCTCGGCCGCCAGCACCTTCGTGCCGTACCGCTCCTTGAGGTACTCGCCGGCGGCGATGGTGCCGGCGGAGCCGGTGGCGCTGGTCATGAGGGCGAGGCGGGTGCCGGGGCGGCCCGACTCCCGCTGCCAGCTCTCGAACGCGTGCGCCAGCGCCGCCCCGGTGGCCCGGAAGTGGATCAGGTGGTTCCCGAACTCGGCGAACTGGTTGAAGATGAAGGCGTCGGGGTCCGCCGCGAGCCGATGGCACTCGTCGTAGATCTCCTTGACGTTGGACTCCGTCCCCACGGTCCGGATGATGTCCTCGGCGGGGTTCGCGCACCAGCGTTCCAGCCAGTCGAAGCGCTCCCGGCTCATGCCGGCCGGCAGGATCGCCACGCCGCGACAGGCCATGAGCCGGCTGATCGCCACCCCGCCGCGGGCGTAGTTCCCGGTGGACGGCCAGATCGCGCGATGGCGGGTGGGATCGAACTGTCCGGAGACCACCCGGGGCGCCAGGCACCCGAACGCGGCCAGCACCTTGTGGGAGGTGATCATCGGAAAGCGGTTGCCGAGCAGCACGAGGATGGGCGAGTCGATGCCCGTGAGCTCCCGGGTGAGGACCACATGCTCGGGTACCTCCACGCGGCCCCCGGCACGGTCGTTGTACCAGTGCACGCGCCAGAGGTTGCGGGGATCCGGCCCCTGGGGATCGGCATCTCCGGCCCGATCCGCCGGCACCCCATGCGGCCGGGCCACCTCGGCGAAGGTGGGGAGCACGATCCCCCTCTCCCGGAAGCGCTGGACGCTCTTCGCGAGGACCGCCCCGTCCACCACCGTGTCCGGGAGCCCGAACTGGTTCCGGAGGGCGTCGTGGAGGTCGGGGCCGGTGTCGCGGGACGGCATGCGGCTATTATCCGTACGGTGGCAGGGGAACGGGGCGTCGTCGGGATCGTCCTGGCAGCGGGTGCCGGCCGGCGGATGGGCGGCCCGAAGGCGCTGGTCGGGCCGCTGGCCGGCACGGGGTCACCGTCTCCGCTGGAACAGGTCGCCGGGTGGGTGCACGCGGGCGGCTGCTCCCGGGTGATCGCGGTGATCGGGGCGAATGGCACAATCGATCTAGATCGGCGCGTCCCTCCGCGCCGGCCTGCGGGCCGCGGGCGACGCTCCGGCCGCCCTCGTCACCCTCGTGGACCTGCCGGATGTGCGCGCCGACGTCGTCGCCCGCCTGCTCGCGACCACGCCGGTGGGGGAGGACGTCCTCGTGCGGGCCGCCTACGGCGGCACGCCGGGGCATCCCGTGGTGATCGGGCGCGCGTGGTGGCCGCGCGTGATGGAGGTGGCGCGCGGGGACCGGGGGGCGCGCGACCTGTTCGCCGCCGAACCGCACGTGCTGGTGGAATGCGGCGATCTCGCGACCGGCGGGGACCGGGACCGCGGCGCCGCGCCGGGGGAGCCGGTGCCTCAGGAGACGTGAGGGCCGATGATGCGCCGGAAGTTCTCCGGATCGGTGGGCCCCTCGGTGAGGAAGGCGAGCACGACGTCGTCCGGCCCCAGCCCGAGCCCCTCGCGCGCCGCCAGCAGACCCGCCAGGCCGGCGGCGCCACTCTCACCCGCGGCGATGCCGTCGGCGTGCAGGAGCCGCACGGCCTCCTCGGCGAACGAGTCGTCGATGGTGACGAAGCAGTCGTAGCCGTACAGGTTGGACGGCAGGGCGATCTCCGACGGCGTGCCGCAGTTCAGCCCGGCCATGCACGTCCGGCCGGCCGCGGGGACGCGGACGAGCCGCCCCGCCAGCGCGCTCTCCGTCACGCATGCCGCGTCCTCGGGCTCCACGCCCACCAGGAGGCGTGCCGGCCGGCGGGCGAACGCGCGGGCGATGGCCGCGCTCAGCGCGCCCACGCCGATCTGGCCGGCGACCACGGTCGGCTCCGGGACCTCGCCCGCCGCGATGGCGGCGATCACCTCGTGCAGCATGGTGGAGTAGCCGTCGATCACCCACCCGGGGATGTCCGTGTAGCCCTCCCAGGAGGTGTCGTCGACGACGACGTGGGTCGCGTCCTCCAGCGCGGCACTCGCGGCGATGGCCTCGTCATAGGTGCCGTCCACCACGCGGACCTCCGCGCCCTCGCTCTCGATCGCCGCGATCCGGCTGGCGACGGTCCCCGCGGGGACCAGCACGATCGCGGGAAGCCCGAGGATCCGCGCCACGCGCGCCACAGCCCGCCCGTGGTTCCCGTCGGTGGCGGCGACGAGCACCATCTCCCGGCCGGGGGAGGCGGGCGCGGAGGCGAGCACGGCGCGCAGGTGGTCGAGCGAGGGGGCGGGACCGGGCTCCCGGCCGAGCTTCGCGAGGATCGCGCGATAGCACGCCCACGAGGCGCCGAGAATCTTGAACGACGGCATGCCCATCCGGTGCGACTCGTCCTTCACCAGGACGGCCCCGACGCCGAGGCGCGCCGCCGTCGCCGGTGCCCGCCGGATCGGCGTCGGGGCGAAGCCGGGCAGCGAGGCATGGAAGCCGGGCGCGGCGGCGCTGGCCTCGGGCACGCGGGCACGGTCGACGTGCGGATTGCGGACCAGGCGCACGCTCGGCATGGGCTCATGGTAGGGGCGCCGACCGTAGACTGGAGGAAACCCAACGACGGGAGCGCCATGAACTTCGATGTGGCGGTGGGCCAGCTGACAGACCTTGACTTCGGCGGTCTCCACCAGGATGACTTCCTTCTCACCTGGGACCGGTCGATGGACGAGCTGCGGGCGGTGCTCGCGGTGGCCGAGGCCCTGCGTGTGCTGCGACGGGTGAACCGGTCCTCCCGGGTGTTCGACTCGGGGCTCGCGGTGTCCCTGTTCCGGGACCAGTCCACCCGCACACGCTTCGCGTTCGCCTCGGCCTGCAACCTGCTGGGCCTTGAGGTGCAGGACTTCGACGAGCGGGAATCGCAGGTCGCCCACGGTGAGACGGTCCGGGAGACGGCCACGATGGTCTCGTTCATGGCCGACGTCGTCGGGATCCGTGACGACAGGCACCCCGGTCTCGGGCACCGCTTCATGAGCGAGTTCGCGGGGCACCTGAAGGAATCGCACGCGGCGGGTGTCCTCGAGCAGCGTCCGACGGTCATCAACCTGCAGAGCGACCTCGACCATCCCACCCAGTCGCTGGCGGACCTGCTGCACCTCGTGCACCACTTCGGGGACCTCGGCCAGCTGCGTGGCCGGAAGCTGGCCGTGACGTGGGCGTACTCGCCGAGCTACGGCAAACCGCTCTCCGTGCCCCACGGGACCATCGCGCTGATGACCCGGTTCGGCATGGAGGTGGTCCTGGCGCACCCGCCCGGCTATGACCTCATGGACGAGCCGCTCGCCGTCGCCACGCGGGAGGCGGCGGCGTCCGGGGGCTCCTTCACGGTCACCGGGTCCATGGCCGACGCCGTCGCCGGGGCGGACGTCGTCTGCGCCAAGAGCTGGGCGCCCCTCGCGGACCTGGAGGAGCGCACCCGGCTGTTCGAGCAGGGGGACGGCGTGGGCGTCCGTGACCTCGAGCAGCGCATCCTCGCCCGGAACGCGGAGCACCGGGACTGGACGGCCACCGCCGACCTGCTCGCGACGACGCGGGGGGGCACGGGACTCTACCTGCATCCCCTCCCCGCGGACATCACCGGCGTGTCCTGTGCGGCCGGCGAGGTGGACGCCGCGGTGTTCGACCGGCATCGCGTGTCCCTGTACAAGCAGGCGAGCCACAAGCCCTACGTCATCGCGGCGATGATCCTCCTGCAGAAGGTCGCCGACCCCGAGGCCCGTCTCCGGGACTTCTGGGGGGACGCGGGAGCGCGCTGGTGGAAGTGAGGTCCGCGGCGTCGCCGATCGACCCGGTGCGGGTCCGCGAGACCGCCGAGCGCTACCGCGGGGACATGACCGCCTTCCTGCGCGCCCTCATCCGGAACCCCGGGACGAGCTGCCATGAGGAGGCGCGGGCGCGCCTGGTCATCGCCGAGATGGAGAAGCTCGGCTACACCACCACCCGCATCGACGGCCTGGGCAGTGCGATCGGCACCATGGGGACCGGGGAGACCCTCATCGCCTTCGATGGCCACATCGACACCGTGGGGGTCGGCAACCCGGACGCCTGGACGTTCGATCCCTTCGAGGGCTTCGAGGACGAGGTGCACGTGGGGGGACGCGGCGCCTCGGACCAGCTGGGCGGCGTCGTCGCGGCGGTCTACGGCGGACGGATCGCGGCGGACCTCGGCCTGCTCTCGCCGAGGTACACCTTCATGGTCACCGCGACCGTCCAGGAGGAGGACTGCGACGGCCTGTGCTGGCTGTACCTCATCGAGGAGGAGGGGGTGCGCCCGGCGTTCGTCGTCTCCACCGAGCCCACGGACAACGGCATCTACCGCGGCCACCGCGGGCGGATGGAGATCCGCGTGGACGTGGCGGGCCTCTCGTGCCACGGCTCCGCCCCGGAGCGCGGCGACAACGCGATCTACAAGATGGCGGAGATCCTCCTCGAGATCCGCGAGCTCAATGACCGCCTGGCGTACGACGACTTCCTCGGCAAGGGGACGGTCACCGCCTCCGAAATCTTCTTCACCTCGCCGTCCCGCTGCGCGGTCGCGGACGGGTGTGCGGTGTCGCTCGACCGGCGGCTCACCCACGGGGAGACTTGGCAGGGCGCGATCGCGGAGATCGAGGCCCTCCCGTCCGTGCAGCGCCACGGCGCCCGGGTCTCGCTGTACGAGTACCACTCGACGGCGTGGACGGGCGTGGAGTATGGCCAGGAGTGCTACTTCCCCAGCTGGGTGATCCCGGAGGACTCGCGCGAGGTGCGGGCCGCCGCGGCCGCCCACCGGGCGCTGTTCGGCGAACCGCGCATCGGCACGTGGACCTTCTCCACCAATGGTGTGGCGATCGCAGGGCGGCACGGCATCCCGGTGGTGGGAATCGGGCCCGGACGGGAGGATCAGGCCCACGCCCCCGACGAGCTGCAGTGGAAGGACGATCTCGTCAGGTGCGCCGCCCTCTACAGCGTGCTGCCGACGATCTACTGCGGGATGGACGGCTGAGCACGCGAGGGAGGGTCCGGGCCGTCCCGACACATGGCAGGCTTGCTCCCGTGCCCCCCGACGCCCCGCCCCTCACCCCGTTCCGGCAGTTGCTGCTGCACAGTCGCTCCCACCGCGACTACCGCGAGGGGATCGTGCCCGGCGGGGACCTGCAGTACATCCTCGACTGCGCATCCACCTTCCAGGAGCGGTGCCGCTTCTCCGCACCCCGGATCATCGCCGTGCCGCGCGGCCCCGTGTTCGAGCGGATCGCGACCGCGGCGGTCGGACGGTTCCCCACGGTCAACGCGTGGCTCCCGCGAACCCACGCCAGTCACCTGCTGCTGTGCGCCGCCGTCCCCGATCTGCTGGAGGACCCGGTGCGTCCGGTGGAGCAGGCGGCCATGTGCATGCAGGTCGCGGTGCTTGCCGCCACCGAACTCGGGTACGGCACGTGCTGGATGACCGGGATCAACCATGAGCGGGTCGAAGAGGTGCACCCGCTTCCGGACGGTGCGCGGCTGATCGCCCTCTCCCCTCTGGGTTTCCCGAAGGAGGGCGGCGCGCTCACCTGGGACTCGCTGATGCACCGGTTCGTGTCGAAGGACCGGAGGCCGCTGGAGGAGATCACCATGCGGGAGGTGTGGCGATGACCGGACTCGTCGAATCCCTGGTGACGGCTGTTGCTCCGCCCGGCGTGGTCGCCCGCGCGGGCCGTGCGATCTCTACGGCCGAGCTCACCAGCCTGCTGGACGCGGCCCGCACGGCGCCATCCGGGGTGAACGGGCAGACCTGGCGGTTCGTCGTCGTCGCGGAGGCCGAGCGGCGCGCGCGGCTCGCGGAGGCGGTGCCGCCCGGTCTCGCGCCCGCCGTCGCCGGCGCGCACCTGCTGGTGGTGGTGTGCGGGGTGGTCGACAGGATGTCGCGCCGCGATCTGGACATCCCCTTCGCGGCCATCGATGTCCCGAACGCCCTCACCCATCTCCTCCTGGCAGCCGCGGACGTCGGCGTGCCCCACGCGTGGACGCTCGAGGTCCGGGATGGGCCCTGCCGGGCGGAGCTGCACCTGCCTCCGGAGGTGAGGGTCACCGCGATGGTCGCCCTGGGTTGAGGCTCACGCCCGCGCGCCCAGGCCACCCCGGCGGTAGAGGCCCATCATCACCGCGGCACCGAGGACCGCTCCGGCTCCGGACACCAGCAGCGGTACCGTCCCACCGCCCGGCCCGGCGTTCCACAGCAGGCCCGCCCACAGGCCAGCCACGAGGACCGCACCGCTGGAGAACGCCTGAAAGACCCCTTGGGCCCGCCCGCGGTGCTCGTCCGGGACCAGCGACGACACCCAGGCCTTGCCGACGCCGTCGGTGAAGGCGGGGAAGAGCCCGTAGACCGCCAGCAACAGGAAGACGGCCGGCCCTCCGCTGGCGAGACCCAACCCGAGGTAGCCGACGCCGAACGCCAGCAGCCCCGCCGCATAGACGTAGGGTCGCGGCCAGCGGTCGGTGAGCGCGCCCGCGGGATAGGAGCCGAGGGTGTAGACCGCGTTGAACAGCACGTAAGCGAGCACGACCTGCGTGGTGGAGAACCCGAGCTCCGCGATCCGCAACAGGAGCAGGGCGTCGGAGAAGTTGACGACGGCGATCGTCACCAGCAGCGCGGTGACCAGCCAGAACGGCCGGGGGAGTGGGGAACGGAGCCGAGGGAGGGGGGAGCCGGTCCGGGGCGTGGGCGGGGCGGCGTCGGTGGGCGGACCGGCGTCGGTGGGACGGGCCGGACGGCCGGGAGCCGGGCGCACCTCGCGGACAAGGACGACCAGCAGCGCCGACAGGGCGGCGGGCACCACCGCCCACCAGAGGGTGGCGCGGAGGTCGCCCTGCAGGGCGGTCAGCACCCACAACCCGAGCAGCGGCCCGATCACCGCGCCGAGGGTGTCGCCGGTCCGGTGGAATCCGAAGGCCCGGCCCAGGGCCTCGGGCGGGACGGAGGCGGCGATGAGGGCATCCCGGGGGGCGGACCGTACCCCCTTGCCGAACCGGTCGACCACGCGGCCCCCGAGGACGAGCGGCCACGCCGCCGCGGCGGCCACCAGGAGTTTCCCGACGGCGGCGAGCGCGTAGCCCGAGGCGATGAAGGGTTTTCGCCCTCGCCTGTCCGACCAGCGGCCGGCCACGTACCGGGTGAGGCCGGCGGTGGCGTCGGCGACGCCCTCGATGACGCCGAGCACCACGGGCGGGGCGGCCAGGACCCCGGTGACCAGCAGGGGGAGCAGCGGGTAGAGGAACTCGGAGGCGGCGTCCTGCATCAGCGAGACCGCCGTGAGGACCAGCAGGTTGCGGGTCAGCCACGGGCGCTGGGGTGTGTCCACAGGGTCATCGTGGCACGCGGACGGCACGTGGGTCAGTGTGCGGCTCTCCGCGCGGGGCCCGGCGTCAATTTAGGACCATTGTCCTAGAGCGCTGCGGGTGGCAGACTGTGCCGGGTCCCACACACGAAGGAGTCCGGATGTCACCATCATCACGTTCCGCGCTCGCCCCGCTCGGGGTGGGCATCATCGCAGTGTCGCTCCTCGGGGCCTCGGCCGCATCGGCCGATGATCCCGCTCCCGTGTACGAGGTCGTGGCCTCGGGCCTGAACAACCCGCGCCACCTGTCCTTCTCGTCCACCGGGGACCTCTTTGTCGCGGAGGCCGGCATGGGAGGTGAGGACGGCCCCTACGACGGCCCGGAGGGGCCTGTCTACTTCGGACTGTCCGGCTCCATCACCCGCGTCAGCGGCGTCACCCAGGTCAGGGTCCTGACGGGACTGCCCTCGTCGGCAGCCGCGGACGGCTCCGGGGCGATCGGGCCGACCGACGTCGCGGTGCAGGGTCCGCAGCGGTACGCCGTCACCATGGGTCTTGGCGCGGATCCGGCCCTGCGTGCCATGATCCCCGACGCGAGGATCATGGCCACGCTCCTGACCGGCACCTTCGCCTCGAAGCCTCGCGTGACCGCGGACCTGGGCGCCTTCGAGGCCGAGGCGAACCCGGATGGTGACCTTCCCGACTCCAACCCGGGCGGCTTCGTCCGGGTGAACGGCGGATACGTGGTGGTCGATGCCGGCGGCAACTCCCTCCTGCGGGTGAGCGAGAGTGGAAAGGTGTCCACCATCGCCTGGTTCCCGGAGACTCCCGGCGTCCCGACCGGCCTGCCGGACCCGTTCCCGCCCGAGGTCTCGATGGATGCGGTCCCCACCTCGGTGGCCGTCGGCCCGGACGGCGCCTACTACGTCAGCCAGCTCACCGGCTTCCCGTTCCCGCCGGACCGTTCCGTGATCTGGCGCGTGGTGCCCGGCGAGGACCCGGAGGTGTACGCCACCGGTCTCACCACGGTGACGGATCTGGCCTGGCACGGGGACGACCTCTACGCCGTCCAGCTCACCGACAGCGGCCTGTTCGCCGGCCCGCCGGGATCGCTGGTCAGGGTCAACACGTCGGGAGCCCACGAGGTCGTCGCGGGGGGCCTGATGTTCCCCTACGGCGTGGCCTTCCGTGACCACGACGCCTACGTCACCGTGGGGTCGATCGCCCCGGGCGCCGGGGAGGTGATCAAGGTACCGCTCGGCTGACCGGGAGGGTCGCGAACAGGGAATCCCGTCGGGCCAGCCAGTCGAGCAGAACGTCTCCGATTCCCCGGTCCTCCGCGAGCCCCCGGAAGATGGGTGCGTACGCCACGCCCGACCCGGGCAGGATGCCGCGTTCCACCCAGGTCCGGACGATCGTGGCCACGTCCCCCATCGCCCGCTCCCAGCGGAGGTGGCGGTCCTCGACATGGTCGACCGGGATGACGATCATCCGTCTGTCGTCCGGCACCAGCCGGTCCAGCTCGGAGCGCAGCGCGCTGATGCGTTCGGCGGCACCCCTGTCCGCGAGGGACGCGAGGTGACGATCGGTCTCCCGGAGCCAGACGACGCCGCCCGACGGGTGACGCGTCACCTGGGCGAACACGAGCTCCGGTGCCACCACCGTGCCATGGTGGGTCCACACGCGCCGCTGCCGGGGCGCGACGGCAATGGCGGCGTGGGCCTCGGCCATCGCCTCGGCCTGCCGCTGCCGCCGGCCGGCGTCGAGGTGCGTCGCCTCGCCCGTGCCGCCGTCCTCCCTCCCATCGGGGTGCATGACACCGCCCATGTCCACGGCCAGGTCGCGCGTCGTCGTCAGCCCGTAGCCAAGGACCATGGCGAGCATGGCCCCCACGTCATGGGCCCACACGTCGTCGCCGATGGCGTAGCAGGCGATGGACTCGAGGCCGGGCCACGGCCGCGCGATCGTCGGCGAGCGGGGCGCGGCGACGTGATGGATGGCCCAGAACTGGACCGACGCCGTCTCATCGTGGTCGGTCCACCGTGGGTGCGCACCCGATGGGGTCGCGTACACGTTCCGCAGCACCAGCCGGAGGTCGTGGTCGGCCCAGACGTCCGCCGGCATGCCATCGAGGCGACGGAAGTCGAGGCGGTCGGCGACGTGCATCCGGTGGCCATCCGGACCCTCCCAGGTTGGCCACACGGCCACCGCCCAGTTCCCCGAGTTCTGGGCCGCGGCCACGACGGAGGCCGCGGACTCGGTCCGGCGGAACGCTCGCAGGCGGGCCAGTGAGTCCGCGAGGCGCAACTCCACCTGCTGCAGCCGGATCGACGCCTGCACTGCCTCGCTGGGAGACGGCGGATCCGGCAGGACACCCATCCGCCGCAACAGCAGGGCGGGGTCGACGGTGAACTCCCCCCGCATCGCGCCGACCTCGGTCGCGATCAGGGGAAGGAATCGGAGGTCGGGCCGTGACCGCCCGCGCCGCCAGGAGATCACCCGCTCCTCGCTGACACCGAGCCTCGCGGCCAGGCTCGCGGTGGTGACTCGTGGGGGGCCCGCGAGGAGGGCGTTCAGCGCTGCGGGAAACGACCTCCAGGCCTCGTCCGCGTAGCGACGTGTCATGGGTCATTGTGTGCACATCGTGACGGCAAAAACATGCACTTCCGCGCATGGCGGCTGCGGCGTAGTTTCGATGGATCACGGTCGCACACAGCGGCCCCGAGCCACAAGGAGGTGGACGGTGGTCCCGTACAACATCCGCTGGATGGGCGACATCCTCGCCGTCGGCCCATGTCCCCAGTCCGCCAGCCACTGGGACATGCTCGCTGACCGGGGATTCGCGAGCGCTGTCGTCCTCCGCGACGGGCGGACTCCCCTCATCGTCAATCGACTCGCGGTCAGGGAGCTGCGACACGACGACACCCCCAGCACGATCGACGACGGGATCACCGATGCGCTGTGCGCCGAGCCTCCCACCTACGTGTGCAGTGAGCGGGGCACGGTCGCGGCGGCGCGCCTGGTGGACCGCTTCGTGGCGGCACACGATCTCCGCGTCGTGGAGGGCATCTACTGGGATGCCAAGAATCTCAGTTCCGGTGACCAGTTCGACTGGGTCTCGGGTCACGCCGACTTCGGCGACGAGCGCGGGGTGAGCCGCATCCGGTCGCTGGTGGGTGCACTCGCCAACCCGGACACGACAACCCGTCTCAACGCCGCGGACACGCTGGCTGAGCTCATGGACCATGCGGACCACGGCTGCTTCGGGACCGAAACCCTGCGCATTCTTGAGCGCGTACAGCCCGTGGTCGCCGGCGTCGTCAGCAAACTCAACCCCAGATTCGCCAGCGAATACCAGCGCATCTTCCGCAAGCTCGCGCGGGAGACCGTCCTGCCGCCCGGGCTCCGGGAGAGTCTCCGGATCCTGGGGGAATCCTGATGGCTGCCACCGTGGATGACGTGACGAGGCTCGCCGCGGCAGAGGGTCTGGGCGTCGCGCTCGAGGCGGCGTGGGGTCACGGACTGGAGGTTGGCCACATCCCGGTGACCCTCGCGGATGAGCCCCCCGTGCTACGCACCACGGCAGAAGCCGGGTGTGGATACGAGTTCGTTCACATCCCCGTGCGCCGCCTCCGGACGGACCGGGCACAGCTCGCGGAACTCGGCATCATCAACCCCCGCCCGGACCCTTCCGACCTCGTGTTCCACGAGGACGGAGTCATCACCGAGGACACCATCCGTGACAGGGACGGCCTCACGAGGGAGACAGCCCGCACCATCCTCGAGGACCGCGCCGCCCGCGGCGAGCTGGCCCGGATGGATGTCACCAGTCGGCAACTCCGGTTCACCGACCCTGACACGCCACGTCGGCTTGCCGGCCAGACGGTGTACGTCTGCCCGCGCCTGGCCTGCAACTACTGCTCGGCGGAGGCACTGTTCCCCCGGCAGCTCACGATCGCGACCTCCGGGGTGCGATTCCTGGATGGGCGGCACAGCCGGGACCTCCGGACCGCCCGTGATTACCGGTTCGGATTCACCTTCGCCCCCTTCGACGACCCGACCCGGGCGTGCCACTTCCTCGCCTGGGACGACCCGCCGGTCGGGCGACCCCCGGCGAGCATGGCACCACACGCCCACTCGTTCAGCGACCTCGTCCGGTTGGTGCGAACGCTGAACCGCGATCTCGAAGGGCGCGACCGTCCCGGCGGACGTTCGCGGGGGCCCCTGGCCGGCGCCTGCAACCACTGGGCCGGCAACTCGATCCTGCACCAGCACTACCAGTTCTTCCGACTGCCCGAGGTCCCCCTCGCGCTCGCCTGTGACCGCCTCCTGCGCACTGGACCTGCACCGCTCTGCGAGCCGCGCGGCGTGGAGGTCCACCGAGTGCCGCACTGGCCGGCCCCCGCCTACCTGACCCGCACGACCCGGGAGGACGGGCTCGACGCGTTCTGCGACGTCGTCGACGCCGTCGCGCGGGCCTGGGAGATGGCGGCGGCCGGGGCGTGGGCCACGCAGAACACGTGGGCGTGGTCGCGCGGCAGCGAACTGCGCGCGATCCTGCTGCCACGCGACCGGCGCCGACTCGATGCGGCGGGCCCGGGGGGGCTGACGAAGCGCAACGCCGGAGTGCTGGAGATGATGGGATGGTTCATCCTCGACGACAAGGCGGACTACCTCCGCGTGGCGGAGCTCGCGGCCGCGGATCGGCGGGCACTCGGCGACGCGTGGCTCGCGGCGGTGTCTCCGCCGGCCGATAGCGTGGCGGCGTTCGAGCGCACCCTCCGGCACGCCGGTCAACGAACGAGGTAGTACGTCACCTGCAGCTTGTAAGGTCCCGGGGTCGATGCCTCCAGGGGCGAATCCCCGGGCGGCAGGTGGCATCCGGTGGTAGCACGGAGCCAGCGACGAGGAGGACGCGAGATGAGGTACCTGATCCCGGATTACGTGGTGAACCGGCTCCTGGACGTGACGCCGCAGGACATTCGCGCGCTCTCGCCGGAGACGCGGGTGGTCTGCATGGACATCGACGGCACCGTCACGGACTACCACGCCCCGAGCGTCCCGGAGGACGCGCAGGAGCGGATCCGCAGCTTCACCTCCGCCGGTCTGCTCACTGTGATCGTGAGCAACTGCTCGGGCGCGCGGGTGGACGAGGTGCACCGCCTGTTCGGTGGGCTGGTGACCGAGGTGATGACGCCGGCCGACTGCGTGGACCCCTCAGACCCGAAGGACTCGGGCCGCAGGCACCGCAAACCCTCCCCCGACATGCTGCTCGAGGCGGCCTCGCGGCTCACCGTGACCGACCCGGCGACCGGCGCGGCGCGGGCGGTGCGCCCCGCCGAGATGCTGATGATCGGTGACCAGATGTTCAAGGACGTCCTCGTCGCGCGCCGGGCCGGGACGAAGGCGGTGCTGCTGCCGCGCCTCGGCTCGCACGACCACCTCGGGGTGCGCTTCCTGCAGCGGCCGGTCGAGACGGTGCTGCGGGCGCTCTGGCGGCTGCCGGTGCGGGCGGGGGACTGGCCGGGTCGGCTGACGGCGGTGGGCGGCCGGCCCGCGGGTGCCACCGGCGTGGCGGCCGACGACGGCGGGCGGCGGCGCGGGCGGGCGCCGACGCCGGAGGGAGCGAGAGTCCTGGATCCGGCGAGACGATTCGCGGCGCAGCATGCCCGATCGGTGATGAGTGGCGGGCGGACGTGGCGCTACCACCGCCTCGGGTCCGGACCGGTGCTGGTCTGGCTGACCGGCGGGCTCCGGCGCGCGGCGCTCGGCTGGGGCTTCATGGAGCGCCTCGCCGCCACCCACACCGTGATCGCCCCGGACTACCCGCCCTTCATGACGGTCGCCGAGCTGTGTGACGCCCTTGACCGCATCCTCACCGTCGAGGGCGTGGAGTCGTTCACGCTCGGCGGACAGTCCTATGGCGGAATCCTCGCCCAGGCGTACCTCGCGCGCCGGCCGGCCGCCGTCGACAAGCTGATCCTCTCCAGCTCGGGTCCCGCCGACTTCGCCAGGGCCTGGGGACCCGTCGAGGCGGCCCTCGCCGGCCTTGCCCGCCTGCTGCCCGAGCGGCTCGTCACACGCCTCGTGGCCCCCGCGCTGGTGCGGGTAGTGAGCGCCCCACCCGGCGAGCTGGCCGACTGGCAGTCGGCGGTGCGGACCACGGTCCAGCGTGACCTGACCCGCGCCGACGTCGTCTCCCACTTCGCCGTC
>JALHDK010000262.1 GCA_022838965.1 Actinomycetales bacterium
TACGGTCGGCGACCACGTGATGGCGCCGGGATGGACCAGCTACCGCCATCGCCTGCGCTACCAGACCTTCGATGTGACCGGGCTCCTGCACGAGGGCGCCAACGCGATCGGCGCGATGCTGGGCGAGGGCTGGTTCCGGGGGCGGATGGGGTTTGGGGGCGCCAAACCGGCGATCTATGGCGACCGGATCGCGCTCATCGCCCAGCTGGAGGTCGAGTACGCGGACGGCACGACCGAGTGCCTGGCGACTGACGAGACATGGTGCGCGTCCCGCGGCCCCGTCCTAGCGAACGACATCTACGATGGCGAAGAATACGACGCTCGCCTCGAACAACCCGGGTGGTCAGGTCCCGACTTCGACGACAGCGCCTGGACGGGGGTGAAAGTAGTGCCCTGGGACTTCGCCACGCTCTTTGCGCCACTCGGCCCGCCGGTCCGGCGGATCGAGCTCGTTGCACCGCAGCGGATCTTCCTATCCCCGTCGGGAAAGACGCTCGTCGACTTCGGGCAGAACCTCGTGGGCCGGCTACGGCTGACGATGCGCGGGCCAGCGGGCCAGACGATCACGCTGCGCCATGCCGAGGTCCTCGAGCACGGCGAGCTGGGCACACGTCCCCTAGCGGGCCAGACGATCACGCTGCGCCATGCCGAGGTCCTCGAGCACGGCGAGCTGGGCACACGTCCCCTGCGGCACGCCAAAGCCACCGATCGCTACACGCTAAGGGGTAGCGAAAGTACCCCGCTTCCGACCAGCGGCGAGACCTGGGAGCCGCGCTTTACATTCCACGGCTTTCGCTATGCCGAGGTCGAGGGATGGCCCGGCGAGCTCCAGCCCGACGATATCCGGGCCGTCGTCTGCCACTCGGACATGGAGCGCACCGGCTGGTTCGGCTGCTCGGAGCCGCTGATCAACCGGCTCCACGAAAACGCCGTCTGGAGCATGCGCGGCAACTTCTTTGATATTCCGACCGACTGTCCCCAGCGCGATGAGCGTTTGGGCTGGACCGGGGACATCCAGGTCTTTTCGCCGACGGCCACGTTCCTCTACGATGCGGCGGGATTCCTGAGCTCGTGGCTGGCCGACCTCGCCGCCGACCAGACGCCTGAGGGGATCGTGCCCTTTTACGTTCCCGACATCACGGGCGGAAAGGTCCGCCCGGCTGCCGCATGGGGCGATGCGGCCGTGGTGGTCCCCTGGGTTCTCTACCAGCGCTTCGGCGACACGCAGATCCTCGCCGACCAGTTTGATAGCATGGTCGCGTGGGTCGATCTGCTCGAGCGCATCGCCGGGGAGCGCAGGCTCTGGGACACTGGGTTCCAGTTCGGCGACTGGCTGGATCCCGCCGCCCCGCCCGACAACCCAGCCGGCGCGCGGACGCCGGCGTTCATCGTGGCCTCGGCCTACTTCGCCCGCTCTGCGGAGATCCTTGGGGAGATCGCGCGGGTGCTCGGGCGCGAAGCGGAGGCGACCCGCTACCTGGCGCTCGCCGCGGAAGTGCGGGAGGCGTTCGCCCGGGAGTACGTGACCCCCGCCGGGCGCGTCCTCAGCGATGCGTCGACAGCCTACGCCCTGGCCCTCGCCTTTGCGCTCCTACCCGAAGCCCCGCAGCGCCGCCACGCCGCAGAGCGGCTGGTCGAGCTGGTTCGGGCCGAGGACTACCGGATCAGCACCGGGTTCGTCGGCACGCCCCTGATGTGCGATGTGCTGTGCAGCGCCGGGCACCTGGACGTGGCCTACGGCCTGCTCACGCAGCGCGACTGCCCCTCGTGGCTCTACCCGGTGACGATGGGAGCGACCACGATCTGGGAGCGCTGGGACAGCATGCTTCCCGACGGCTCGATCAACCCGGGTGAGATGACGTCGTTCAACCACTACGCACTGGGCGCAGTCGCCGACTGGTTGCACCGCACGGTGGCGGGTCTGGCGCCAGGCGCCCCGGGCTACCGCACGCTCGTGCTGCAACCTCGACCCGGCGGCGGGCTGGCCTATGCCGCGGCGCGCCATGCCACCCCCTATGGGCCGGCCGCCTGTTCATGGCGGTTGTCGGGCCCAGACTCGGCCAGCATCACCGTGGAGGCCGTGGTGCCACCCAACACCACCGCCCGGGTAGTCCTGCCCGGCAGGGCAGATGCCCCCTTCGAGGTGGGCTCGGGGAAGCACACCTGGACTTACGCTTATCACCCTGAGGATCCGGGATTGGGCTCTTGATCTGCCGGCGCGCTTAGTGGAAAAGACAGGGGCTTGACGGCCAACAGATTCGCGGTCGCAGGACCCGGGTCGAAGTTCCGGGGGCCCGATGCGCAGCCCGCCGGTTTCTGGGCCGGCGTCTGGCACGGGACGATGATGCCCATCACCTTCATCGTCAGCCCTTTCAGGGAGGACGTCGGTATCTATGAGACGCACAACACGGGCCGGGGCTACGACGGTTGAGGCTGACGACTTCGGTGAGGCGTTCGCCCCACGCCGGCACACGCACTATCGTTGGCGCGGCGCACCTTGCGCCTGTAGGCGCTTTCCCTCGGATCGCGCCATCGCCAGCCCGAACGGCAGCCCCAGCACCATCAGCCCGATGACCCGCCAGAAGGCCACCTGCGAGAAGGCCAGGATCAGGTTGAGCACGGCGTGCACGGGGTTGCGCGCCGTGACGACCCGGAAGGCTGCAAACAGCAGCACGACCGAGAACAGATAGAAGAAACCAGTTTTGGCGTCCATGGATCGAATCTTTTCAAGTGATCAAGGAGCCGCTTCAGCGGTACTTGGCATCGGCCGCTTTGGCGGCAGCGATGTCGGCTTCATAGCGGTCACCCACGGCCAGCAACATGTCCTTGGTGTAGTACAGGTCGCCGCGCGCCTCGCCG
>JALHDK010000039.1 GCA_022838965.1 Actinomycetales bacterium
CCCCGGACGAACCGCTCCTTCAGGGAGTCACGCCGCTCGTTCTGGAGCATGAAGACCTTGGAGAGGTGCTCGACCTCCAGTGCTACGTCCTTCACAGCTGCTCTCCAATGTCACCAGAACGCCGGCGGTACACCCACGCCGCCCATGCGACCGCGAGGGCGGTCCACCCGATGATCGTGCCCCAGGTGACCAGGCTTCCGGGCGACAGGCCGTACGCGAGCTCCCGGAAGAGCGTGATGAACTCCGACAGTGGGGAGAAGGTCACGAGCGTGCGCAGCGGAACACCGTTCCAGGTCTCGGGGACGAATTCGGGCGTGTACAGGATGGGAGTCAGATAGAAGAGCAGTTGCAGGGCCACATTCACCAGGTGCGCGAGATCGCGGTNCGCGGTAGTAGATGTTGAGGATCGCGATGCCTGTCGCGATGGACCAGCAGAAGACGACGTAGAGGGCCAGCAGGAGCGGCACGAGCAGCCAGGACCACCCGATGTTCCCGAGCAGGAGCAGAATGATGACGAAGATGCCGACTTCGATGGCGCTCTGGATGCCGACGGCGAGGCCAGCTCCGAGGACCGGTGCGTAGGGCGGGAAGTAGATCTTCTGCAGGAGTCCCCCGCTGGACGACAGTCCGGCGATCCCCGCGTTGATCGAGCTGGAGAAGAAGGTCCACAACGTCAGACCGGCGAACAGCCAGACAGCGAAGATGCCCTCCCTCCCGTTCCCGAGTTCCGGGGGGGCCATGCGGAAGACGATGGAGAACACCAGGGTGTAGATCGCCAGCGTGGCGAGCGGAACCACCAGGGACCACGCCCATCCCAGCCATGTCCCCTTGAACTTCGCCTTGAGATCGCGCTGACCGAAGTTGCTGATGAGATACCACTGCTGCCAGATGGGCGCCGCCCTGCGCACCTGGCTGACCGCACCCGTCTCCGCCACGTGACTCCTCGATGTCGCACCGGGCCCCACGGGCGCCGCCCGCGGACCTCGGCCCATTCTTCCACCACAGCGAAGGTGTGGACCCTGCCATGGCTCAGGTTCATGCGCCAGTGCGCAGATCACCCCGTGACAACCCGCTCCGGCAGGAGGATGCTAAGGACACGTATAGACTCCGGGGCCGGAGGAGACATGGACGTTCGGTTTCCCTTGGCAATGGTCGCCTGTGCAGTGGCAGTCGGCAGCATCGCGGTCCCGGCCGGGGCTGCCGGCCCTGATGCGGCGGGTGGCGCCGTCTCCATCAGTCCCGATGGCGGTCTGCTCGCGGCCGGGGGCGAGAGCGGTGACGTCGTCGTCGTGGATCTGGCTGCGGGACGCACCGTGTGGGAAGCCGCCGGCGGTGGCGCTCCCGTCACGGCCCTGGACTTCAGCCCGGACGGCTCCCGACTCGCCAGCGCCGCCCGTGACAGCGTCATCCGGCTGTGGGACAGCACCACGGGGGAGCTGCAGGACGTGGTGTCGGGTCATGCCTCGGCCGTCACGGATCTCGACTTCTCGCCGGACGGTGGCCGGATCCTGAGCGGCGGCGAGGACGGGCGTGTCATCCTGTGGGACGTCGCGACTGATGCCATGGGCGAGATTCTCGTGACCAGCGGCCCGGCCGTCACCGCTGTGGCGTTCAGCCCGACGGCCGACATGCTGGCGACGGCGACCGCCGCAGGCACGATCACCATCTGGGACGCCAACGAGCTCACCAGACTCCGTGACCTTCCTGCGCACGCAGGGGCGGTGCGCGCCCTGGCCTTCTCTCCGGACGGACAGATGCTGGCGTCCACGGATGCGAGCACGGTCGCGGTCACCACCGGCGCTGCGGCACCGGCCGTCCTCGTGGAGGCCGAGGGGCTGGCAGACGTCTCGTTCTCGCCCGTTGGCGGGCCACTCGCCGTGGCGCAAGCCGACGGTGATGTGCTTCTGGTCTCTCCCGACACCGGGGAGGTGGAGGCGACGCGCTCCTCCGGCGTCTCCGGTGCCGGTGACCTGGAGTTCACCCCCGACGGCGGAGCCGTGGCCATCGCCGGCGGGACGAGTGCCGGAGTGACGGACGTCGCCACCGGGACGAGCCTCCTGTCGATCGACCTGCCGGCCGCCGCAGAACCAGCGGCCGCACCACCGCTGGCGGCTCCCTCCTTCGACTGGTCCGGGTCCGGCGGACCGATTCTGGTGGCCACCTGCGCGGCCGATCCGTATTCGGCCTTCTACACGGAGATCCTGCGCGCAGAGGGTCTGACTGCCTTCTCGACGCTGGACGTCACCCAGCTGACGGGCGAAGCGCTTGCGCCCTTCGTTGTTGTCCTGCTGGCGTCCTGTGGCCTCGACGCGGAGCGCCTCGCCGCCCTCACCACCTGGGTGGAAGGGGGCGGGAACCTGATCGCGGCGCGCCCCGATGCGGCGTTGCAGCAGCTCCTCGGAATCACAGCGGCCGGTGGGCAGCTGCGGGACGGCTACCTGCGAATCGACACGTCGACGACGCCGGGAAACGGGATCACCGGTCAGACGATCCAGTTCCACGGCTCTGCGGACCTCTACAGCCTCGCCGGCGCCCGCGCCGTGGCGACGCTCTACTCCAGCGCCACCACGCAGACACCGAGTCCGGCGGTGACCCTGCGCGCCATTGGGCCGGCCGGGGGGCAGGCCGCGGCCTTCACCTACGATCTCGCCCGTTCGATCGCCCTCACACGGCAGGGAAACCCCGCGTGGGCGGGCGAGGAGCACGACGGATACTCTCCCATCCGATCCAACGACATGTTCATGGCCCTTCCGGGAGCGACCGACTGGGTGGACCTCAACAAGGTGGGCATCCCGCAGGCGGACGAACAACAGCGGCTGCTCGTGAACCTCATCGTGACGATGGCGGCGGACCGACTGCCGTTGCCGAGGTTCTGGTACCTGCCTGAGGGCCTGAAGGCTGCGGTCCTGATGACAGGCGACGACCACGGCTGGGCCGGGACAAAGTCGAGGTTCGAGGAGTTCCTCGCGGCGAGCCCGCCCGGGTGCTCGGTGGACGGCTGGGACTGCATCCGGGGAACCTCGTACCTCATCGTGCGGGATCAGCTCACCGATGCCGAGGCGGCGCGCTACGAGTCCCTCGGCTTCGAGATCGGCCTCCACCCCGACACAGGATGCTGGCAGTGGACTCCGGATTCCCTGCGGACCGCCTATTCGACACAGCTGGCGGCTTTCGCCCAGCGATTCCCGAGCCTGCCCGCCCCGCGCACCGTCCGCACCCACTGCGTCGCGTGGAGCGACTGGTCCACGCAGCCGGTCGTGGAACTCGAGCACGGCATCCGGCTGGACACCAACTACTACATGTACCCGGCGGACTGGGTGCAGGACGAACCCGGGTTCATGACCGGCTCCGGGATGCCCATGCGGTTCACCGACTCGTCCGGCGCCCTCATCGACGTCTACCAGGCGGCCACCCAGATGACGGACGAGTCAGGCCAGACCTATCCCTACACCGTCGAGACGCTTCTCGACCGCGCCCTCGGATCCCTCGGGTACTACGGGGTCTTCACCGTCAACGCGCACACCGACGCCGACGCCGTTCCCGAGGCGACCACCGTCGTCGCCGCCGCCAAGGAGCGGGGCGTCCCGGTCGTCACCGCGGAACAGGTCCTCACGTGGGTGGACGGCCGGAACGCCTCGACGTTCTCCGGCTTCGCCTGGGACGGGACCACGCTGTCCACGAAGGTTGTCCCGGGCCCGGGCGCGAACGGCCTGACCGCGCTGTTCCCGGCCCGCGCCGGGACGCGCGCCGTCAGTTCCGTGACACGTGACGGCACCCCCGTGTCCTTCCGGACGGAGACCATCAAGGGGATCGGCTACATCGTGGTGCCGGTGCAGGCCGGGACCTACGCCGTCACCTACGCGTCGGCCTCGAGCGCGCCCATCGTCACCAGCACGACCCCTGCAGCCGGAGCGTCGACCGTCAGCAGGTGGGACCCGATCAGGGCGACGTTCAACGAGGCGATGGACCCGGGGTCGATCACGGGCACCACGTTCCAGCTGCGGGACTCCGCCGGAACCCTCGTCCCCGCGTCGGTCAGCTACGACGCCGCGACGCGGACCGCCGTCCTCGCGCCCACGGTCGTGCTCGCCGGCTCGGCCACGTACACCGCCCGGGTCGCCGGCGCCGACGCCCCGGCCAGCGTGCGGGACCTCTCCGGCGAACCCCTCGCCGCCAGCGTCGGGTGGAGCTTCACGACGGCGGCGGCCCACGACCCGATCGGAACCATCGACAGTGCCACCGCGGGTCTGGGGACGATCACGCTGACAGGCTGGGCGATCGATCCCGACACCACGGCTCCCGTCTATCTCTGGGTCACAGTGGACGGCGTCGGCCGTTACGTGTACGCGAATGTCAGCCGGCCCGACGTTGGCGCGGTGTTCCCCGTGTTCGGCTCCCTGCACGGATATGCCACGACAATCGCGGCGTCGCCCGGTCCGCATCAGGTGTGCGCCACCGTGTCCAACGTCGGGGCGGGAACACACACCGGGCTCGGGTGTCGGTCGGTGACCGTTCCGGGTGGGTCACCATTCGGGAACTGGGAGGACGTGCAGACGGCCGTGGGCTCCGTGCGGATCACGGGATGGGCCCTCGATCCGGATGTCGCGGCGCCGGTCTACCTGTGGGTGACGGTGGACCAGACCGGGCGCTACGTGTACGCGAACGTCAATCGTCCGGATGTGGCGGCCGTCTACCCTCTGTACGGGGCGTCGCACGGCTTCTCGGCCTCGATCGCGGCCGAGCCCGGGACGCGCCGGGTCTGCATCACCGCGTCCAACATCGGGGCGGGCTCGCACGCCTCGCTGGGTTGCCGAACCGTCGTCGTCCCCGGGGGCTCACCCGTGGGCAACTTCGAGGGCATGGGGGCCGCCCCGGGGGGCGTCTCCATCGCAGGATGGGCGCTCGATCCGGACACCAGCTCGCCCATCTACCTGTGGGTGACGGTGGACGGCGTCGGACGCTACCTCCTCGCGAACCTCCCGCGGCCGGATCTCGCGCCGTGGTTCCCGGACCTCGGCATCGAGCACGGATTCGCGGCGACGATCCCGACAGCGCCGGGTGTCCACACCGTCTGCATCACCGCCGCCAACGTCCTGTACGGATCCCACACCTTCCTGGGGTGCCGCACCTCCAGTAGCGGGTGAGGAGCGGGCCACACCGCGGGCGTGTGTGACAGGACGCCCCGTGATCGGCTTGAATGGGGGCAGTCGCACGGGGAGGCAGTTTGCGATGCGGATCCAACGAAGGTCCTTGCGGGCGCTGACAATGTCGCTTCTTGTGGCGCTGGCAGCGGTGTGGGTCGGTCCCCTCGACGTCGCGCTCGGCGTCGTCGGGTCGGATCCGTTCGGCAACGTCGATTCGGTGACGGTCGGTCCGGGCCGCGTCACGGTGGCGGGGTGGGCGATCGACCCCGACACCACGGGGCCGATCATCGTGCAGGTCTACCTCGACCGGAGCAGCTATCGCATGGCGTGGGCCGACATGGATCGGCCCGACGTGGGAGCGGTGTTCCCCGAGGCCGGTCCGTCCCACGGATTCGACATCTCCCTGCCAGCATCGCCCGGTCCGCACGAGGTGTGCGTCTACGCGATCAACGTGGGGCCGGGCGTGACGACGCCGCTGCGGTGCGCCGGTGTCGTGGTTCCCGGCGCGGATCCCCTGGGCCGTGTTGAGGCCTTCGGCTCGTCACCGGGCCGCGTCACCGTCTCCGGATGGGCCCTTGACCCCGACACCACCGCGCCCATCATCGTCCAGATGTACGTGGACGGGGCCGCCAACACGATGGCATGGGCGAGTCTCGACAGGCCGGACGTCGGCGCGGTGTTCCCCGGGTACGGTTCCGGGCACGGTTTCGCGCTGTCGATGGCCGCTCCCGCGGGTTCGCGCCGGGTGTGCGTCTACGCGGTCAACGTGGGCGCGGGATCCAGCGTGGGGCTCGGGTGCGCCACCGTGACGGTGCCCAGTTCGAGCCCGTTCGGCAACGTCGAGTCCGTCCAGCTCGAGAGCGGCGTGGTCACGGCGAGCGGTTGGGCCATCGACCCGGACACCACCGGGCCCATCATCGTGCAGATGTACGTGGACGGGTCCTTCTCCGCGATGGGATGGGCCGCACTCGAACGGCCGGACATCGGGGCGGCCTTCCCGTGGGCGGGCCCCGGTCACGGGCTCACCCTGTCGACGGTGGTGTCGGCGGGCCCGCACACGGTGTGCCTGTACGGCGTCAACGTTGGCGCAGGCTCGAGCACCACCCTCGGGTGTCGCGCGGTGAGTGGACCGCCCTTCTTCGTCTACGGTTCGCTCCGCAACGGTCAGAGCGGGTATTACCTGCTGGCGGGGAAGACGACGTCCGAGGTGCTGACGCGCATGCCGCTGCTCGACCTGTATAGGCTGGCCGGATCCTCGTATCCCTACGCCGTCGACAATCCGCAGAACGCCACCGGCATCGTCGGGGAGACGATGAGCATCGTTCCGGGCCTGTACTGGAGCGTGCTGGCGAGCCTTGACCGCTATGAGCGCTACGATCCCAACCTGCCGCCGGACAACCAGGTGTACGTCCGTACCATGAGACCGACACGCGAGGGCACGTCCGCGTGGGTGTACGAGGCCGGCCCGCGCCAGGCCGCCTACCTCAGATCGTCCGGCATCCTCATCACCTCGGGTGACTGGCTCCGATGGTGACGCGCGCGAGACGAACCCGGGAGGCCCGCATGCATTCACGTTGGCTCACCGCAACTGCGGCCGTGGGGGTGACCGCCCTGATGCTCGGTCAGGCGGTCGCCAGTGACACGCCGGGGGACATCGCCTCCGAGGCCCCTGCCGGGACCGGAGTGACCTCGATCGAGGTCGCGCCCTCCGGGAACATCCGCAAGGACCTCGGCGAGCCTGCCGGCCTCACGTCCGGGGACGGCCGCGTCCACTTCGAGATCCGGGTGGATGACATCACCGTGACCAGCAGTTGCCCGGGACGAGGAGTCAACGTGCCTCCGGAGCACGGCTCCTTCGTGGTGGTCACGCTGTCGGCGCGGGTGGCCGACGACGTCGGAGACGTGCCGACCGACGTCTTCATGCCGCTCACGGCGGACGCCTTCTCGCTCGTCGGACGTGACGGGGCCGTGACGGTACCAACGTTGACGGACGCGTCGTGGGGCTGCTTCGAGGACGAGTCCCTCGCCGCGCCGTTCGTGGGCGTGGGGGAGTCCACCAGTGGACTGGTGGTGCTGGACTCTCCGGTGACAAGCGGAACCCTGGTGTACGCCCCGGGTGGGAGCGGCTGGGAATGGGACTTCTGAGCCGTCGCGCCCTCGCCGCGTTCCTGCTCGCAGCGAGCGTGGTCTCCTGCTCGGACTCCACCGACGGAACGTCGTCGCCCGGCGGCCTGACACCGACGGCGAGCCGGGAGCCGACCCGGATCGTGCCGCTCGGCGAAGCCGTCCGGGTGTCGCTGGCGGAAGCCCGAGCCGACCTCGTGCTGACCCTCGACGCTGTTGAGATCGCCGGGACGTGTCCCGGTCGTGCCGCGCCGGTGCAGTCCCCGCAGCTGGGGTACTTCGTGATTCTCGAGGTCTCGGCCAGCGTGCAATCCCCGGACCGGGACCTCGTCGTGCCGCTCGGGGCCGAGAACTTCGTCCTCCGTGACAAGGAGGGCCGGGAGCAGGCCGTGACGAGCACGGACGCCTCCTGGGCCTGCTTCGAGGACGCCGAGCTGCTGCCGCCCTTCGTGGACACCGGCGGGCCCGTGCGGGGGAAGGTTGTTCTCGATTCCCGAACGGCGGAGGGGTTCGTCACGTACCGGAGCGCCGAACCGCCGTGGAGCTGGTCCTGGCCATTTCCCTAGAGCGACAGGACATTGAAGGGCTCGGACTGGACCATGACCGCCAGGGCCGTGACGGCGGCGACAACGATCAAGGCCCGTCCAGCCTGCCTGTCTCTGAACGCGAAGGCCGTCGCGGCCGCGAATCCCGCGAGGAGGGCGTAGCCGTAGCGCGGAGGGAGCTGGTAGTACATCCCGTAGACCACGAAGTTCATCACCACGAGCAGTGGTCCGCCGATGGCCGCAACGAACACCACCGCCGCTCCGAGGGCGCCGGGGACCGGGCGGGAACGCAGGTACCAGGCGGCAGCGACCACTCCGAGGACCAGAGCCCCTGTCACATAGCTCTCGAGCCGGTACTTGATCAATCCCTCGAACTGGGGTGCAATCCAGCCGTCGTTGATGGGCGTGAAGAAGGTGAACACGTGCGCCGGGATCATCCGCAGGTCGAGGGAATCAGTGAGGAACCACGTGTTCTGCGGGATCGACGCCGGGTCCACCGTGGCCCGCGCACTGGACAGCGCCGTCCACGCGAATGAGGTCGCAAGGAAGAGCGTCACGGCAGCGGACGCGAGAAGCAGCCCTGTGCGGACCGCGCGACGGTCGTCACCGGAGACCAGCGGACGGACGACCAGGAGGAGGGCGACGACGCCGACCGCCGTGAAGAGGGTCAGCTTCGTGAGTCCGGCGACGATCGCCAACAGGAGGACGCGACGCGCTGCGCGTCCGCTCCCGTCGTAACTGATCGCGGCGAGCATGAGGAACGCGCCGACAGCGGCGCCGGCCACGTCGGGTCCCAGGGTTGCTGCGGCTGTGACGAGAGCGGGGCTGGCCGCCAGCAGCGCTGTGGCACCAAGAGCAGCCGGGCGGGACGCACCGATCCGGAGAGCGAGCAGGTAGGTGCCGACGAGGAGCAGGGAGAACCACAGTGCGCCGACAGCGCGCGCCGCCACAAAGAGGGGCAGACCACTCAATGCTGCCAGCGCGCGGCCCAGCCCTGCGGTGACGGCGTAGTACAGGGGTGGATGCGTTCCGGCGAGGTTGTAGGCGAGACCTGGGAAGAGGTCAGGATCGTGGGTGTCCACGTCGCACGGGGGCATCACCACATTGGGCAGGGCCACACCCCTGCACGCCCAGAGCGTGAGCGTCTCCTGCGTCATCCTGTCGCCCGTGACCGGAACATCCGGGAAGCGGAGGATGTAGTCGAAGTGGGCGGCCTCATCGATCGGCGACACCTGGCGGAGTGTCGACGCTGTGCCGAGGACGAGCACGTGCGCGAGCAGGATCAGGATCACGATGGGCGCCGCGCGCTGCCACCTCGGCGCGCGAGGCGTGACCAGCTCGACCGGCGTTGCCTGTGTCACGCTGCCAGCCTCCTCATCTCTCCGGGTCGATCGTGGACGGGGCCGGGGGGCCGGCTGCCGGGTCGTTACCCGGCGCGGATCGACGTCGAAGGACCATGAGACCCGCACCTGCCGTCCAGAGCAGGGTGAGTCCGGCTCCGACGCCGAAGAGGATCCATCCCGTGGCGCGATAGGGGGTGACGTAGCGCAGTCCGAGTGTCCATTCGCCCGAGGGCACCTCGATGGCGATGTTTCCGAGGGATCCCATCGTCGGCGTCACGGGGCGACATTCCGAGCCCTCGGCGGAACAGAGTTCTGCGGTCCAGCCCGGGTACCAGCTCTCGTTGAGGTCGAGGGTCAGCGGCGAGGCCGCACTCACGCGGTACCGGAAGATGCCGGGTTCGTAGTGCACGGGTTCGAGCCTGAGTCCGGTCCCGCATCGGGTCAGGTCCGTCGCGAGACAGTCGGCGATGTCCTGGACACGCGGACCGTCCTCGCCGGAGCGTGCCACGGCGGTGCCAGGGGCGGCATAGAAGGCCCGTGCGACGCGGGAGATGGCCGGGTCGGCGAAAGCCTCGGTTTGGGCCTCGAAGGAGGGGTTCCCCTTGAGGTTGGTGTATCCGCCGACGGCAGCGACACCCGAGAAGTAGCTGGCATTCCACAGCCGCTGGGATTCGATGGGCCCGACCGGCTCCTGGTCGAGCGGGGTCCTCGCCGGCCGCTGGACCTGGGGCCGCCATGCCGAGGTTGCGGCCGTGTCGGGGTCGAAACGCGCCAGGATGAGCGAGTCGACGGTGGTCCCCCATGTCTGGATCTCCACCGTGAGGCGGTCGGCCCGCCAGGGCCGCGTCGTCGCGAAAGCCCACGTGGTGCCGGAGGCGACGGTGAGGGCGATCAGAGCCACACTGAGGAACCCTGGCCCGACTCGCGGGCCGCCCTCCGGAAGGGCCTCCGCGAGCACGGGCACAAGCATCGCCGAGAGCGTGAGGAGCACGAACGGTGCCACCCAGAGTGGTCGGTCGAAGCTCTGCCCCGCGAGCCACAGCGCGAACGCCAGGAGCGCCCCCTCATAGCCGACGACCCACCACCGTCGGACCCGTGGGCCGGTCGAGGGTCTGCTGGCGGCATCGAGGGCCATCATGGCCAGGAGGATGAGGCCGTAGAGGATGAACGGCCGATAGTCGCTCGACCGGAACCGGCTCAGGCCGGCTCCCGGCAGATACGCGACGAGGTCCTCCCAGGGAAGATGGGGAATCGAGATCGCGGCGGCGAGAATGACCACCACGATCACGCTGCGCGCGATCGCCGACCTCCACGGGACGAGCGCCAGGAGCGCAAGGATGGCGGCGGGGACGAAGTACGGCCGCATGGACATGTCGGTGGGGAGGTTCTCACCGTAGTAGGCGAAGAAGAAGGTCCCCAGGATGCCGAGGTCGAAAGCCGAATCGTTGACGCCACTCGGCGAGTCCCCGCCCTGGAGGGCGATCGCGGGAAGGAACTTCACGAGCGAGAGCAGGACCGCGAGCGTCGCGGAGACACCGAGCGGGACGAGGTAGTGGAGGAGGGGCCGCCGGGTGCTCACCTGCAGTGCGAGGATCCACACGACGCCGATGTAGAACATGGCGACCAGCATCCCGGGATACGTGCCGAGCAGGATTTGCCAGATGACCAGCGCCGCCGCGGCCACCGACCACCACCGCTTCCACGGCCACCACGGGGAGAGCACGAGCAGGAACCACGGAGTCCAGGCGTAGCCCCGCACGATGTCGACGTGCTGGGCGTTCGCGAAGTATCCGGCGACGAAGAACGAGGCAGCGAGACCGAGGAGCGCCGCGAGGTGGCCGAGGCCCATGCGGCGTGCGAGGACGTACGTTCCCACCGCGCCGAAGGCGACGTGGAGGACGTACAGCAGGGATGCCGCCTGGATGTCGAAGAAGGTGAGGTTCGCGAGGATGCCCACGGGCAGGTACCACGCCGAGTTCTGGAGCGACGCAGCGGTGGGGTAGCCGCTCCAGGTGTACGGCATCCACTCCGGTGGCCGGAAGAAGGAGCCGTCCGTCCACCAGGCGAAGGCCTCCGCGTTGTAGGCACCGACGAAATCGAACTGCGGCGACGAGCGGCCATCGACGAAGTCGCCGAAGACGAGGAGGACGAGAATCGCCAGCAGCGCTCCGGCGCTGACCAGGGGGGAGAGACGGGACGCCCACCGCCGGTGCAGGGTGGACGAATCGGCGTCCGTGGGTGGTGTCATGCGTCCCGGACACCGCGTGTGGCGGTGAGTTCGGCGACGAAGGTGTCGTAGTCCCGGATGTAGTCGTCGTTGTCGTACGGGAGGGAGGCGAACACCCCGAGGACGGCGTCGGGTGAGTAGTTGTACTGGGCGCCCCAGGTCCACGCGGGCATGTGCAGGCCGAGGCCGGGGGAGTCCAGCACGACGGTGAACCGTTCCTCCAGGTTGTCGAACAGGCAGGTGACCGAGCCGGCGAGACAGACCAGGAACTGTTCACACCGGCGGTGGGCGTGCTGCCCCCGCACATCGCGCGACGGCACGTTGTACACCGTGAAGAAGCGTTGCGGGACGAACGGCAGGTCCTTGGCGAACTCGATGGCGGTGAGGCTGCCACGCAGGTCATCGACGCTCTTCACCACCGAGAGGTGGGACGAGGGGACCGGCGCCGGTGCGGCGCCCCCACCCGTCCGGCCGCGCCGCTCGCCGACATAGCCGACGATGCGGGCGGGATTGCCCACCACGATCGCGTTCGCGGGGACGTCCTTCGTGACGACGGCGCCGGCGCCCACCATCGCGCGCTGTCCGATGCGGATCCCCGGCAGGATTACCGCGCCACCCCCGATGGAGGCCCCCTGGGCGACCTCGGTGCGGGCGAAACTCTCGGGGTACTGCTTGCTGCGGGGGAACGGGTCATTCGTGAAGGTGACGTTCGGACCGACGAACACGTCGTCGGCCAGCCGCACACCGTCCCACACCTGCACCCCGCTCTTGACGGTCACACGGTCCCCGATCACCACGTCGTTCTCGATGAACACGTGGTCGTTGATGTTGACGTCCCGGCCGATCCGGGCGCCGGGAAGGACATGCGCGAACGCCCACACCCGGGTTCCGTCACCCACGTCCGCTGACTCGCAGATGCCCTGCGGGTGCACAAAGTACGTCACTGTGACTCCTGACCTGTCGGGGTCATCGCCGGCGGGAAGGTGCCCGCCTGATCCGCCCACGCTCGTCGAGGCGGTCGAACACGAGCCTACCGCCGAGGAAGGTGAGCGGAGCCGTCACGAACACGACGAGTCCCGAGAGCGCGTCCGGCAATCCGGCGGCGCCGGCGAGCCTGAGGGCCAGCAGGCCGATGAGGTAGACGGTCACGTAGACCGCTATGTAATACGCGACGTGGCGGCGCGTCATGCGTTGCCGGAACACGAAGGCGCCCGCGAGCCAGGTCGAGATCGCGATGCCGAGGATGAACACGATCGTGTACGCGATGGACGGGTCGATCCAGAGCGCCAGCAGCGAGAGAAGCGCCCCTGTCACGAGCGTGTTGGCGCCTCCCGCGATCACAAAGCGGACGGCGGCGCCCAGCGTCTCACTTCTTGGTCTCACGTGTGTCGGACGGCACCGAACGTCCTCGCCTCGGCAACGATCGCTGTCGGTCTGCCCTTCGTGTTCTCGTAGATGCGCCAGACGTAGGATCCGACCACCCCGAGGCCGTACAGGATGACGAACGTGGAGAAGAGCAGCACCAGCATGAGGGCGGTGTAGCCGGGCACGGCGATGTTTCCGGTGAGCCGCCCCACCAGGACGGCAATGCCGACCACCGAGGTGATGACCGCTCCCACCGCACCGATCGAGGTCAGGATGCTGACAGGGAGGTCGGTGAAGGAGAAGATGCTGTCGCTGAGGTAACGGAGCTTCTTGCGGAAGGTCCAGCCGCTCTTCCCCTCCGTCCGTTCCAGCCGCGTGTAGGGGATCTCGACGCGGCGATAGCCGACCCAGTACAACAGGCCGACGAGGCTGGAGTGCAGCTCGTTGAGCCGGAGGATCTGCTCGGCAACTCGACGCGTGACGGCGAAAACGTCCACACCGCCCGGCGGGATGTCCCGGATCACGTGTCGCCGGTAGAAGGACCAGTAGGTGCGTGCCAGGGCGGCGCTGAGGTGGGGGTCGTGGCGTGACTCCCGGCGGCCGACAGCCACGTCGGCCCCCCCGGCGTGGAGGGCCCGGAAGAACTCCACCATCAGTTCCGGGGGCTCCTGCAGGTCTGCCGCCATGACGCCGATGTGGTCGCCCCGCGCGGCGGCCATGCCCGACCGGATGGCGGGGAAGGATCCGAAGTTCCGGGAGTGGCTGAGCAGCTGGGTCTGGATCCGGGCGGTCGGGAGCAGCGAACTCAGGACGTCGTACGAATCGTCCGGCGAGCCATCGACGACGAACACCGCCTCCAGTGGCCCGGGAAGGCCGGTGGCGAGGTCCTCGAGCCGCTCGAGCAGGGCCGCGAGTGTCGCCCGGTTCCCGTAGACGGGGACGACGACCGAGAACTGCGGCTTTGTGTCAGTATCGCGCGAGTCCATCGCAGACCTGGTCAACTTCGGCGTCCGTCAGTTCGGGGAAACAGGGCAGGGAGAGGATCCGGCCGACCAGACCGTCAGTCACCGGGAGAATCGTCGAGAGGTGGTCGGGCGCGAACGCCGGCTGGCGGTGATCGGGGATCGGATAGTGGACACCCGTGTCGACACCGTGCTCGCTGAGGTGGCGGGCGAGAGCGGCGGCGTCGTCGGTCACCGCGACCGCGAGATGCGCGACGTGATACGGCCCGCGCGCCTCCAGCACCCTCACCCGTTCGCCAGCGGCCTCCTCGTACCGCGTGATGATCGCCCGCCGGCGGGCATTCCAGCCCTCCACCAGCGGCAGGCGCACCCGCAGGATCGCGGCCTGCACCTCATCCAGCCGGGAGTTGCGGCCCCCGTCCACCGAGATCGTGTACTTGCCCGTCCACCCGTACTGGCGCAGATGCCGCAACCGGTCCGCGAGTTCCGCGTCGGACGTCGTGACCGCGCCACCATCCCCGAGCGCCCCGAGGTTCTTGGTGGGATAGAAGCTGAACGCCGCCAGCCTCCCACCCGACCCCACCCGACCCCACTCCGGGCTCGCCCCGATCGCCTGCGCACAGTCCTCCACGACCGGCACACCGAAGGGATCGCAGAGCCGGACGAACGCAGGCACATCCGCGGCCCGTCCGTACAGATGGGTGACCACCACCGCCGCCACCGTCTCGTCCAGCAGCGGCGCGACCGACACCGGATCGAGCAGGTGGGTCACCGGATCGACGTCCGCGTAGCGCACCTCGAAACCGGCCAGCCGCGCGGCCACACTGGTGTACGCCCCCGCGTTGGCCGCCGTCACGACGACGGTCCGTCCCGGGGCCCGCAGGGCGCGCAGGGACAACTCCAGGGCATCGGTGCCACTCGCAACCCCGACACCCTCACCAGCACCAACGAAATCGGCCAGCTCCCGCTCGAACGCCGCGTGCTGCGGCCCGTGCACCAGCCAGCCACTCCGCACGACATCCGCGACAGTGGCAGCGATCAGCCCGGACTGCTGAGCCAGGACACGCGAGAGATCGTTCAACGGGACCCGGTTCGCGGTCACTGGCCACTCCTCGTCATTCCGGCGCTCCGGCCCGCGACGGGGCAGGGCTCCGCGAGGCCGCCCTCCGAGCGTAGCAACGCCATGAGCTCATCCCGACCCGGTTGCCGGGTCTGAGACCGGGATCACCGGGCCATCGTGTTGGTACGATTCGCGGGTGTTGCCGATGACGGTCCTGCTCCCCGTGTACGCCCGCGTCCCCGGAGAGCAGTTCGCAGCCGCGATCGACAGCCTCCGGGGCCAGACCCTCCCCGCCGAGGGCTCGGTCACGGCGCCCACGATGGCGGCGTCTCTCCCGAGATCGTTCGACTGCAGCACTGCCAGGGCCCTCTCGGCCGCCGCCGGGTCCACGACCAAGGCCATCTTCCCCTCGTTCGCGGCCTGCAGCGGATCCAGCC
>JALHDK010000263.1 GCA_022838965.1 Actinomycetales bacterium
TCCGGACGGATCGACGGCGCTCGAGACGTTCCGCGCCGTCGACCCGGATCTCGTGCTCCTGGACCTCATGTTGCCCGGCCTCGACGGCATCGAGGTGTGTCGCCTCATTCGCGCGGAGTCCGACGTGCCGGTGATCATGTTGACGGCGCGCTCCGACACGCTGGACGTGGTCGCGGGGCTCGAGGCCGGCGCGGACGACTACGTGGCGAAGCCGTTCAAGACGCAGGAGCTCGTGGCCCGCATCCGGACGCGGCTGCGGCGCACCGAGCCGGTGCCGTCGGAACACCTGCTCATCGGGGATCTCACCATCGACGTCTCCGGTCACGAGGTGCGGCGGGGCAGCCAGGTGATCCCGTTGACGCCTCTCGAGTTCGACCTCCTCGTCGCCCTCGCCCGCAAGCCGTGGCAGGTGTTCAGCCGCGAGGTGCTGCTGGAACAGGTGTGGGGCTACCGGCACGCGGCGGACACCCGCCTCGTGAACGTGCACGTCCAGCGACTGCGGGCGAAGATCGAGAAGGATCCGGAGCGGCCGGAGGTGGTCGTCACCGTGCGTGGCGTCGGATACCGGGCCGGCACCCCGCACGAGTCGGCGCCCGACATGACCGGTGACTGAGAAGCCGCGGCCTGACCCGCGCACCCCCCGCGCCACCGTCGCCACCATGCGCCGGAGGGCCCGGCGTCGCGTGCTGCGCGGCCTGCAGCGCCTCCGCCGGTCCCTGTCGCTCCGCGTGGCCGTGATCACGTCGGTCTTCGTCGTCGTCGCCGTCGGCATCATGGGGTGGTACGTCTCGAGGGAGATCCGCGACGGACTGTACGAGAACCGGGTGGAGCAGATGCTCGGCGACGCCGCGTGGCGCCTGCAGCAGACCCAGAACCGCCTCGACGCCGCCAATGCCTCGACCCTGGCCCAGGTTCAGTCGACCGCCGCCGAGGTGGTGCGCTCCCTGCAGAACCCGTCGTCGGGGATCGTGGGAGCCATGATGCTCCGCTCGCCCGGCGAGAGTTCTCCGGTGACGATCCTCGAGCCGATCACCAACGCCGCCCTGCGGGACCTGCCCTCCGAGGACCTGCGCAAGAGCGTCGCCATCGGGCGCGGGCTCAGCTGGCAGTCGGTGGGGATCCCCGTCGGGGAGGGCACCGTGCCCGGGATCGTGGTCGGCGACGAGGTCACGGTGCCGCTCGCGGGGGTGCACGAGCTCTACATGATCTACACGCTCGCACCGGAGCAGCAGACCATTGACCTCATCATGCGGGTGCTCGCCATCGGCGCCCTGGCCCTCGCCCTCCTCATCGGCCTGAGCGTCTGGGCGATCATGTGGCGCACCCTCCGTCCGGTGCGCCAGGTGGCCCTGGCGGCCGAGCGCCTCGCTGCCGGCGTCCTCGATGAGCGAATGGCCGTGCGGGGACGGGACGAACTGGCCACGATGGCTCGATCCTTCAACGAGATGGCCGACTCGCTGCGGTCGCAGATCACCCGGCTGGAGGAGCTGTCCCGGCTCCAGCAGCGCTTCGTGTCGGACGTCTCCCACGAACTGCGCACCCCGCTCACCACCATGAGGATGGCGGCGGAGATGCTGCACGAGGCCCGGCACGACTTCGACCCGGTCGTGCGGCGCAGCGCGGAGTTGCTGCACGCCCAGATCGAACGTTTCGAGTCGATGCTCGCCGACCTGCTCGAGATCTCGCGGTTCGACGCGGGCGCCGCGACGCTCTCCGCCGAGGAGCAGGACCTCCGGCCGATCGTCCGGCGCGTGGTGGAGTTCGCAGCCCCCCTCGCGGACAGCAAGGGCACCATCCTGCGCCTCGTGGGCTTCGAGCACCCCGTGACCGCCGCGGTGGACGATCGGCGGGTCGAGCGCATTCTCCGCAATCTCGTGGTCAACGCCATCGAGCACTCCAACTCCCAGCCGGTGGAGATCCGGCTGGCGCAGAACGACACCGCCGTCGCGGTTCGGGTCGTGGACACGGGCATGGGCATGAGCCCGTACGTCGCCGCGCATGTCTTCGACCGGTTCTGGCGTGCGGATCCCGCCCGTGCGCGGACCACGGGCGGCACCGGGCTCGGTCTCGCCATCGCGCTCGAGGACGCCCGCCTCCACGGCGGGACGCTCGAGGCGTGGGGCGAGGAGGGCGTGGTGGCCTCCTTCCTGCTGTGCCTCCCGAAGCAGGTTGGTGCCAGTTTCGTGCCACCCCTGTCGGTCATTCCCGAGGTCTTCGCGGTTCCGGTCG
>JALHDK010000040.1 GCA_022838965.1 Actinomycetales bacterium
GGTGATGGTGGCGGGGTTGTCGGGGCGGCCGGCCCACCGGTGCGAGGGGGCGGGGCGGTCGCCCGCCGGGTGGTGGGGGTGGGCGATTGTGGTGAGGTGGTTGAGCATCAGCCGGACGGGGTGGCGGGCGAGTTCCTCGACCCGGACCCCGCGCCAGCGCGGTGGCGGCGTAGCGGAACGCGCGGGCGATGTGGGTGTCGTAGCTCACGCCCCACCCGCCGCGACGGTGAGGCTGGTGAGGGCGTCGTCGAGGTGGCGGACCGCCCGGGCGTACGCCATGGCCCGGGTGACCGTGCCGGCGGTGTGGACGGCGTCGTGGAGGAGGGCCCGGGCGGTGTGCAGGGCGGTGGCGGCGTCCACAGGCTCGGGGACGTCGTGCATGGTGGGCAGTTGGGCGGCCTCGTCCAGCTCGGCCCAGGCGGCACAGACTTCGAGGGCGGCGTGCGAGGTGTGGGGGAGGAGGTCGAGGGCGGCGGCGAGATGGCCGCGGACCAGGGGGACGACCTCGACGGGGAAGCTGAAGTGGCAGGGGGTGGTGGTCAGGCCGGACATGTCGTCCATCACGGGTGGCTCCTCATCGGCTTGGGTGCTGTCCTGTGGGAGAGCACCGGCCACGCGCACACGATGGTTGCGTCCGCTGGTGTGCGCGCGTCAGTGAACGACGGTGCCGCCGCGCAGGCCCGCCTCGACTGAGGCCCGGGCGGCGACCAGCCTCCCAGCGTCGCGGCGGGTGGTCCACGGCAGCAGGTCCAGCACGATCGGCGGGGCGGTGCGGAGCAGCAGGACAGCGGTACCGAACGGCAGGGTACGGAGACGGGAGGTGTCCATGACCGGGACGCGGCGCACGGAGGTGGAGGTGGACTTCTCGCCATAAGCGCCGCGGGAGACCGCGGTGGTGTGGTCGTCGCGTTCCCCGATCAACTGGGCGAGGTCGGTGAGGTCGCGGGCGTTGGAGCCGCCGCCGAGGATGATCTTGGCGATGGCGGCGTCCCACAGGGTGCCGGCGGCTTGCTCGCCCCACCGGTCCCGCGCCTGGGACAGCGACTGCAGCACCGCCAGCGTGGTGATCCCGGAACCCCCGCCCTCCGACATCAACGCCGGCAACGACGGCAACGGCGCCAGGTTCCCGATCTCATCCAAGGCGAGGAGCAGGGGCGGGTCGAGCCGACCTTGGGGGGAGGCGGCGGCGAGCCGGCGGGCGGTTTCCACCATGTCCTCCACCAACGCGGCCACCAGCGAGGCGGCGGCGCCGGCACCGGACGCGGTGCCCAGCACGTACAACGTGCCCTTGTCGCGGAGGAAGGTCTCGGGGTGGAAGTCCTCACCCGGACCTGGGGTGACGGCGTCGAGGACACGGGGGTCGGCGAGGGCGGAGAGGGCTTGGCGGACGCCGAGCCAGATGGAGTCGCGGGTGCGGGGGTCGGCGTGCGCGGCCTGCTCCAACGCGTCGTCCCACCCGGGGGCGGCGCCCGCCCGGCCGAGGACGGTGATGGCGTCGGTGACCGTGGTGGGGTCGAGGGACCAGCGGTAGAGGTCGCGGGCGCCCCGGCCGTCGAGGGCGGCGGCGTGCAACAGGGCGCGGAGCACCGTTTCGGTTTGGCCTTGCCAGAAGTCCCCGCCGTCGACGGTGCGGGACATCCCGGTGCCGGCGGCCAGGGCGCGGGCGCGGATCATTGCCGTCTGGGGCAGCTCGCACCCGCGGACGGGGGACCAGCGCAGCGACCCGGTGACTCCTGGGGCGAGCTGTTGCGGGTCGAACACCGCGATCGGACCGACGGCTTGGCGGGCGTGGAGGGTGACGGTGAGGTTGTCCGGGCGGGTGGAGGTGGTCACGACGGCGCCGGGGGCGTCGAGGATCATCGGGATCATCAGGTGAAGGCCCTTGCCAGAGCGGGGTGGGCCGACGAGGAGCATGGAGTCCTCCACTGACGCCCACGCCTCGACGCCGCGGGACGTGCCGAGCCGGTAGCCGACATCCGTGCCGGCGGGGTGGTGGAGGGAGGGGCGGGCGTGCCGGGCGCGACGCCGGACCTCCCGCAGTCCCGCGGCAGCGGCCACCTCGGGACGGGTTGCGACCCCGTGCAGCAGGCGTGGGTTGGCCAGCCGGCGCCGTTCCGACCGCCGCCACACCACGACAACGGCGACCGTTACGCCGACCGCGACGGCCAGGACCGCGGTAGTCCATGCCCAGTAGGCGACCGGGCCGGGCATCGGCGTTCCCCACGCCGCGGTCGGGTCACCCGGGCTCGCGACGATTGACAAGGCTCCGGAGAGGCCAGCCTCGGGTGGGACGTGGCCCGTCGTCGTCGCGGCGACCCACGCCCCCACCCACAACAACCCCGCAACGGCGACCAGGGCGCCAAGGCCCGCGAGAGCGAGCGTGCTCAGGTCCGTCGACGACGGGGGAGCGGGGCGCGGCGGGGTCACCGGTACACCCTCGGTGCGGGCAGTGTGAGGACCGGGGTTGGCCCGGTGCTACGTTCCGGTGCCTCGAACGCTCGGACGGCGCCCGGTGGTTGCCCGCCCACGCCGTGGTCCGTAGGGAGGGTGTCGAGGATGGTGCGGGCGGTGCGCACCACCCGCTCCGCGGTGGCCCGGACCGTGGCCGCGGGGTCCTTCCCGCCAGCCCAGGTCGCCACGTACGGCAGGCTGTAGCCCGTGGTGTCCATGCCGTGCGCCGCGCCGATCAGGTAGGCCACCGATTCCGCCTCGACCTCCAGGACCCCGCGGTGGATGTCCCGTGGGTCGGTCCCGGTGTGCACCGGGTCGTGCAGCAGGACGTGTCCCAGTTCGTGGGCCAACGTCTTGACCTGGGCGGCGTCGTCGATGTCGGTGCGGACCCGCACGAGGCGAGTGGTGAAGTTGGTGACCCCGTTGGCTCCGCCGAGGTCGCCGCTCGCCGGCACGGTCACGACGTCGAAACCGGCGTTGTGCAGCTGCGTGACGAGCCCGTCCCACAGGCCCGGCGGCGCGGCACCGTGCAGGAGCGCAGGGCGGGGCGGGAACGGCAGCGGGTCGCCCTCCGTCTGCGACAAGGAGAACACGGTCGCCGTCGTCCACCCCGTGACCCGCCGCCGCACCGACGCGCCCGCCGCGTCGGGCGGCTCCGCACGACTTGACGTGCGCTCCTCACCCTCGGGGGTACTGGTTTCGCGGATGGTGCGGGTGCGGGGGCAGAGGATCGTGTGTCCCTGCTGCCCCCGCAGGACCTGCCTGCCCAACGCCTGCCAGGTTCGGTACCCAGCGACGAGATCGGGCTGAGGGTCGGGGACCCGACCCTCAGCGTAGGCGCGGGCGTGCGACGCCGCGATCAGCAGACTGTTGCCGAAGCTGTACCGGTGAAACCGTGCAGCAGTGTCCAGTGCTGACCTCCAGTCGGTGCTGGACTGCAGCCCCTGGACGAGGCCGATCAGGGTGTCATGCGCGGCGGTGACCTTGTCTGTCGTGGTGGGGGTGCTTTCCTTCGGTGTGGTCGGCATGGTGGAGGGAGTCAGCGTCACGCGCACCGCTCACACGTGGCACCCTGACGCGGGCGGGATGGCGCCGGGGAGGAGCGGGGCCGGTCCCGTCCCGGGTTGGCGAAGACCGTTGGCCGTTAGCCTCGTCAGGTGACCTTCTTGAACTCGCTGTCCGTGGCCCTCGACGCTGCCTTGGACCGGACCGTCCTGCCCGGCTTCTCGGTGATCGGGTACGCGCTGCGCCGCCGGCTTCCCACCTGGCCCGCCGATCCGGCACCGGATGCCCTGACGGGCGCCCATGTCGCGGTCACGGGGGCGACGTCGGGCCTGGGTCACGCGACGGCGCGGCAGCTGAGTGCGTTGGGCGCGCATGTCCACCTCATCGTGCGGGACGCCGGCAAGGCGGAGGTCGTCGCCGGTGGTCTGGGTGGACCGGCGTCGGTCTGGGTGTGCGACCTGTCCGATCTTGACAGTGTCCGGCGCTGCGCCGCGGAGATCGGCGCGGCCGCACCGCCGATTACCGGGTTGGTCCACAACGCGGGCGCCCTGCCGCCAGCGCGCGCTGAGTCGGCCCAGGGCCACGAGATGACGATGGCGATCCACGTCCTCGGGCCGGTCCTCATGACCGAGCTCCTGAAGCCGCTGCTGTCCGCCCAGCGGGCCCGGGTCGTGTTCGTCACCTCGGGCGGGATGTACACCCAGCCGCTGCCGGTCGATGACCCGGACTACACCAGGGGGCGGTACTCGGGGTCCACGGCGTACGCCCGGAGCAAGCGCACCCAGGTGGAACTGCTTCCGGTCCTGGCGGAGCGGTGGGCGGGCCTGCGGGTGAACGTAATGCACCCGGGATGGGCGGGCACACCCGGGGTGACGCAGTCGCTGCCGACGTTCAACCGGCTCATGGGGCCGATCCTGCGCGACGCGGACGCCGGCGCGGACACGACGACCTGGCTGCTCGCGAGCGAGCCGCCACCGCCCACGGGGGGACTGTGGATGGACCGTCGTCAGCGGCCCACCACCATCCTCGGGCGCAACGCCCCGACCAGTGAGCAGCGGCAGCGCATGTGGGAATGGGTCGCCGACACGGTAGGGATCAGCTGAGCTTCCCTCGCACCCGCGTGGATGTGCGCACGGTCGCGTTGGTCGTCAAGGTCCCTCCGCGCACCCATAACGGTGATCAGTCGACCGGCAACCAGTCCCCGCCACGGCGCCGCAGCAGCCGGTGCGCTCCGGTGACGGCGACGCGGTCGACGGCTTCTCGCATGCGGCGCGCGGCCCTCTGTGCTGCCCGGTCCTCGTCCGTCTCGCTGGCTGCCGGCACGGTGAAGCGCACCAGAATGAAGGGGGTCCCGTCGCTCACCTTCAGATCGGTGGAATCGACGTGGAACGTTCCCAACGAGGCCACCGCCGCGCCCATCACCTCCTCCGGTGCCCGCCCGGGTCGCAGGGCCCCGATCTCGAGTTCCACACGGTAGGAGGGCACACCCGTGAGTCTAGGCTCGCCACCAGGGGTCACCGCGGCGAGAACCAGATGACGTGAAAGCGGTGATGCGCCCTGGCTGCCCTGTTCGCGCGGGAGCGCTGAGGTCGGGCTCGCGTCGCTAGATCTCGCGGCGTGACGGCGCGTGCGCCAAGTGGCAGACTCTCGGTGCCGAGTGACGGAAGGAAATCCCATGGCCACACTGCTGCAGATCGATTTCCCCAGCGAGGGACCCTTCGGGGCCGAGATGTCCGCGGCCTACGCCGACCTCGCAGCCAGTATCAGCAACGAGCCTGGTCTGCTGTGGAAGATCTGGACCGAGAACGCCACCGACCGGACGGCCGGTGGGATCTACCTCTTCGCTGACGAGGACTCCGCCCGCGCGTACTGCGCCATGCACACCAAGCGGCTCGAGAGCTTCGGTGTCACCGGGATCCGCGCCTTGTTCTTCGACGTGAACGACGCGCTCACCGCCACCACTCGTGGACCCGTCAGCTGATCGCTTAGTCCTCGATGACGTCGAGGCCCTGCTCCCGGAGTTGTGCCAGGTGATCCAGCATGCCGCGCAGCACGTCAGGGTCATGGCCCTGCCAAGTCTCAAGCTCGGCGACAACGCGCAACGGGTGGCGCGTCCGGTAGGACCGCGTCGGGTTGCCCGGGAACCGCTTGTTGGTCACATTCGGGTCGTCCTCGAACAGGCCCACGGGTTCGACGACGTAGATGTGCCCCCGCTCCCCGGTGCCTCCCAGCGCGGCCGCCAGTTCAGCGCCCCACGTGGCCGTCTCCACGAGCGTGGTGAAGTAGAGGTGGTTCGACACCCGGCCCTGCTGGAAGTTGGACCCATGACCGGGGACGAGGTGCGTGCCGGCCTCGAGGGCGGACTTCGTCCCGTGGTAGAACGGGCCGGCGACGTCGGCGCAGTTGTCGTACGTGACCGGCGGGTTCGTGGTGCTGTGGTTCTCGTTCATGCGCGTTGCTCCTCCCTCACGGCCGCGCGGCCCGGGTCGGCAGGTCCCATGCTGCGATCACCGCCGCCACCACCCGAACATCGTGCCCCAGACCGCGGGCTGCACGTCGACCAGTTGAGATCTGGAGGGAACATCGCACGACAGGCGGCAGATCCGCGCACCGCCACGCGGCGTGTTCTGTCGGTACTGGAGGTGACACTGGGACCATGAGCAGTTCGTTCTGGGATTCCCTGCGGCCCCCGCCGCCTGACCCCTCGCGGGCGCCGCTGAAGGTCTCCGTGCGCACGTTCGGGACGGCGCTGGAAGAGGCCCTCATGTCTTACACCCGAGTCAAGCTAGAAACGATCCTCGAAGACGAGTTGGCGCTGGAGTGGCAGCTCGACTACCCGCCCGGGGAGGCTCATACGAAACGCGACTTGATCCAGGGCTACACGAGCGGCTGGAAGGTTGCGCAGCTCGCAGGTCTCGCCCGTCGCGTCGTCACCGAGCTGGATGTCCAAGAGAGTTATCTGGTGGACCTCAAAGAACTGCTTGCCACATTCGACGCGGGCGGCGGGGTGGAGGGACCGACCAAGAACCTCATTTTCGCCGCGAATGGCCCGAAGCCGGAGATCCGGCTCCGGGATGCGATGAACAATGACATTGAGATCGTGAAGAACGCCGAGTTCTGTCTGGTCTACGACCAGCCTTTGCCGGCCGAGGGCCTGCAGTTCTCCCGGCTCGTGTCGTGGTGGCGTGACGTGCAAGGCATCGCCGCAGACGTGGGGGACCGAGACGTGGCGCTGAGCCTGCATGACCGCCTGCGGGCCAGCCTCGACAGCGATGTGGAGCGTGTCTTGTTCGATGCCTATCAGGGTCGGTACAGGGAGTCCTTCGACATCCCTGCGCTCGTCCCGCAGGTCTATCTACACTACGACCCGTACGACCGCCGGACCCGGCGGTCGAGTGGTGTCGCGCCGCTCTCGCGCCAGCGCATGGACTTCCTTCTCTTGTTCACCGATCGCCGCCGCGTAGTGATCGAGGTTGACGGCAAGCAGCACTACGCCGAGGGCGACGTGGCAAGCCCGAGGCTCTATGCGGAGATGGTCTCAGAGGATCGTCGATTGCGCCTCGCAGGCTACGAGGTCTACCGGTTCGGTGGGTGGGAGTTGACCAGTTCAGGAGCTACCACCCGGGTCCAAGAGTTTTTTGACGACCTCGCGACGCGCATGAGGTGACCGAGTCAGTTGATTGCGCGCTGCCTCGCCACGTCGTACTGCAGCCGCCTTGATCCCCACGAGGAGCGGCATGGATGCTACGCGTCCCCGTCGCGACATGAGCGTCCGCCTCGCCGCAGCCAGGCGCACGAACGGGAGGCTGTCGCGCGACACGCGGACGTAGTCTTCGTTCCTCGAGGCGGCCGCGCCCGCACCCGGGCGCGCTCACCCTTCGGCATCCGACTCCTGACCGAGGCCGGCCTCATGTGAGAGATCGGCACGAGCCAAGGCCCATTCGGCGCGCCGGAGCACTTCGTCGTACGTGAGGATACTTGGTGACCGAACGGTCCTGCGGAACATCTCGAACGAGCGGAACTTCTCCTCATGAGGCTGCCCATCCCTTGTCAGAGACTCCAAAGACCCGATGATTAGGTACGAGCGGGGATCAACGAGGAATAGGCTCTCTCCGACATCGAAGCCGTCCGGATCTTTGATATTTATCCGCTTACCTATCTCCTCACGGGCTCGGTCCGCCGTAACCAACGCCTGCGTTATGCCTCCTGATAGGTCCGGTGAGGGGGCCCATGTGCCGGACCTGTATGCCTTTGGTTCTACAAGAAGCGGGTCCGTCGGAAGTTTTATCTCAGCGAGAACAAGGGATCGAATCAACCCAGATGTGGTAAGGAGCGCGTCCACGCGCTTACCACTGTTTACGATGGACGCACCAGCGACGTACCGCTCCAATCGCTCGGGGTCCCAAGCCGTAAAGAGATGTGAGGACAAGCCCACGCCCAAAATCCAGGCGTTCTGCTCGAAGAAGCCCTGCCAGTCAGGTTCGGAGAAATCTGCAGCCGAATGGAGCATCGATCGGAACGTGTCGAGAGCAGCACGCTTCGACGCAATGGCGACGACGTCGGCCGCCCGGACGTCGGACTGAATCATCTGCCGAAAGCGGTCTGGATCCTGCTCGTATACTGTTGTTAACGATTGAGGGTCCCGAAGTAAGGCCTTCAGGAAGTCATCGTCGAATTTCAGTGTCTCCCCTCCACTGGGCTCGATACCGAGAAGTGCCACGCAGGCCTGAACCAGTCTCTCGGCTGCCGCTTGCTCGAGACGCAACACGAGTTCGAGTTCGGGCTTCGCTTCCTTGTGGGTCCTGATCCGTTCGAAGCGGATTTCGTGAACGCGACCTCGACGTTCGATTACGCGAGCCTTCAATTGAATGCGGCCTGTCTCACTGGAATGGAGATCCACCGTCGTTCCCTCCGACTCGATAGCTTCCGCCCCGTCCAGTCCGTCGACAGCGGCCCGTGGGGTGGTGGGCTTTGAGGGGTTCTTCGGTGTTCTGCGCGCCGCTCTCGATGGCGGCGTGGTTCACAGTATCCGCTCTCCGGTCGAAAGGCGTTGGGAGAAGAAACGCGAGTCAGAACAGCGAGGAGGGAATCCCAATCGTGACTTCCTTGTCGCAGATCCCGCACATCTGGTCAGTCTCAAAGCCAGAGTTCACAGTGTCCACACCGCTCGCTCCAACGAAGATGAACTCTCCGGTGAGGGTGTGACAGTGAGGGCAGACGTAGTTGAACGACACTAAGGCGCCCGTGTCACCGGTGCTCAAGTAGTCAACGCTCGTGGCGGTAGTCCGCAAAGCCATGTCGGGATTCCCCTCGGTGGAACGTGTTGGTGCAAAGATCAGGCTAGCTTCGAACGCAGCACCCTCTGAGAGTTCTAACCGAATGTCTCGATGCACCGGCGTTGTGGGCGCCGAATATGACATGTGCGGGCAGTCCACGATCTCACGATCCTGGGCAGACATCCGGGCATGCTTTCCGTCCGGGCTGGAAACCATCCATCCAGCCCCCTCTACGAGTTGGAGGGCTGTCCGTCTCGTCTGCAGCCAGCGTGTCAGTGCATGCGGGCGGTGGTGTCGAAGAGGTGGTGTTCGCCGGTGGTGAGTTGGTGTTGAACGAGGAAGGCGCGGTCCCGGATGCGCCAGAGCCCTTGGCCGACGCCGAGGCTGGTGAGGGCGTCACGTTCGGTGTCCGTGAGGCCGAGCGCGGTGGCGGACTGGGCGAGCTGGTCGGTTTCCTGCCGGTAGATGATGCGGGTGGAGCAGTCCGCGAGCAGCCCCTGGGCCAACGCGCGAGCTTCGGAGTGGTGTTCGCCGACGGCGTCGAGGTCGGAGAGCCGGTGGATGACCATGAGGTTGGCGATCCCGTACGCACGGGAGAGCTTCCACTGGGTCTGCATCCGCCGGATCAACGCGGGGTGGCGCATGATCCGCCAGGCCTCGTCGTAGATGACCCACCGTTTGCCGCCGTCCGGGTCGAGGATCGCGGCCTCCATCCAGGTGGACGCACACGTCATCACCAGCGACAGCAGGGTGTCGTTGCCGGTGACACCGGACAGGTCGAGGGAGATCATGGGGGCGTCGGGGTCGAAGGCCACGGTGGAGGGCCCGTCGAACAGGCCGGCGAGGTCGCCGTGGACCATGCGACGCAGAGCGTGGGCGACGTCGCGGCCCTCCACCCGCAACAGGCCCGCGTCCTCGGTCGCCTCGCTCGGGTCGAGGAGGTGGGCGACGACGTCGGGCAGCGTGGGCACCCCGGGGGTGCGGGTGGTCGCGGTGAGCGCCGCGTCCAACGCGGTGTGCTCCACCGGCCGCAGCGGCCGGCCGAGGACGGTTTCGGTGAGGACGCCGAGGAGGTCACGTTGCCGGGCCCAGACCATGGAGGCCCACTGTTCATCGGTCAGACCCGTGGGGCGGCGGCCCTCATCGAGCGGGTTCAGCCGGGTGGGCTGGCCTTGGCCGAGGGTGATGGCGGTGCCGCCGACGGCGCGGGTGACGGCGGTCCATTCGCCTTTGGGGTCGCCGGGGACGTAGACCCGGATCCCGAACGCGACGGAGCGGGTTGCGATGGACTTGGCGAGGGCGGACTTCCCGGTGCCGATGACCCCGGCGAGGAGGACGTTGGGGTTGGTGATGACGCCCTGCTTGTAGAGCTCCCAGGGGTCGTAGACGAACGAGCCGCCGGAGAGGGTGTCGGTGCCGATGAGGACGCCGTGGGTGCCGAGGCCGGCTTCGGCGAGGAAGGGGTAGGCCCCGGCCAAGGTGGCGGAGGTTGCGGCGTGGGGTGGGACGGTGAACGGGATCCAGGACCGCAGCGCCGCGGGTCCGGGTTCGCCGGACGCGGGGATCATCCCGGCCGGCTTGTCCGGCGTCTCCTTCACCGCGCGCGGGTTCCGGGTCGCTGCGCGGGCGCGGCGTTGTTGCTCGGCGGCGAGCTGTTTGCGGCGGCGGCGTGCGGTGCGGCGTTCCCGGCGGGGGGTGAGGAGGGAGGTGACGTGGGTGCGGGGCCGGGTCATTCGGGGGTTCCTTTCGGTCAGATGCCGCGGCCGAGGGGGAGGGCGGCGGCGGCGAAGGCTTGGGCTTGTTGTCCGAGGAGGAGGCGGGTTTCGCAGCCGACGTTGATGGCGGCTTGTTCGATGGTGGCTTTGGCCTGCTGCAGCCCGTCGAGGGTGGGGGCGGTGACGCAGAGGAAGCCGGCGTAGCGGAGTTCGCCGTGGCCGGCGACGAGGTCGCGTTCGCGTTGGGTGACGTCGGCCCATTCCTGTTCGGTGGCGTAGTCGGTGAGTTGTCCGATGCGGGCGCGTTGGGTGGCGTCGGTCTGGTATTCCACGCGTTCGCGGCGGAGGGTGCGCATCGCTTCGGCGGTGGTGAGGGGTTGGGCGACGAGGGTGAAGGTGCGGCGGACGCCGGGGGCGAGGAGGAGGCGGTGCAGGAACGCGGGGGTCACCTCGCTGCGGGGCCATTCGGAGATCCAGTAGACGCAGTGGTAGGCGGAGTCGGTTTGGAGGTGGTCGAGTTCCTCGGTGACGAACGTGGGGCCGGCGGTTTCCAGGTTCCGGCCCGCCCGGGGTGCCCGCTCCAACTGGTGGACGGCGGCGGGGTCGTAGGCGAGGCGGAGGATGCCGGCGAGGTCGCCGGGTTCCACCCACCCGTCCACGACGAGTTCGGCGGCGTGGAGCGCGGCGGCGAGGGTGGTCATCTCGTGGCGGAGGACGGCGGCGGCGCCGGTGATGCCACCACCGTGGGCGCGGACCGCCCGGCGGGCGCGGGTCAGGTCGATGGTGAGGGAGATGGTGGTCTCGTGCCGTTCCGCGGTGGGGGCGGCGTGCTCGATGAGGGCCTCGTACTGGGTGGCGGCCCACCCGCCGTCGTGCCGGCCGTGCTGGGCCCAGTACTGCCGGATCCCTTCGCCGGTGTCGGGCATGGTGCGCTCCAGGACCTGGACGCGGGCGATCCGCCCCGAGGCGCAGCAGGTGGCCAGGGCGCGGCCCCACCCGGTGACGCGGCGGGCCTGGTCGGTGCCGGCGAGGAGGTAGAAGGAGGGGTGGCGCACCTTCGCGGCGGCGGTGATCGTGCCCGCGACGGGGTCGTGGATCATCGCGGCCCCGGTGACGGGGTCGTGGTGGTACCGCAGCCGGGCGGCGTCCCCGGGCAGCGCGAGGGTGCCCTGGGGTCGGGGTTTGAGGACCCGGACCCGGTAGAGGTGCTGCCCCAGCGCCCGGCGGACGATCCAGTGGCCGTAGATCGGCAACCACTCGACGGCGGTGCGGGAGCCGATGGTCACCCACGCGGAGGCGACGGCGAGCCCCCAGGCCGGCGAGGTCCACACCAGCCCGGTGAATCCGGCCAGGTACACCGCCGGCAGCGCGATCACGAGGGCGACGGCCAGGGCCGCGACCCGGGGGGCGGACAGGCCGAGCATCACCCCGCGGGTGGAACGCCGCCCGAACCGGACGGTCGGGACAGAAGCCTTGCTGGTGCTGCTGGTCACGGGGTACTCCTCGAGAACGGGCTGGACGGCGCCGGCGTCGGCGCGGGTGACGGCGACGGCGGTGCCGACGTCGTCGGCGGCGGGGGCGGTGCCGACGTCGTCGGCTGCAGCGGGGGTTGGGGCGCCGGTGCCGTCGTCGGTGGCGGTGCCGACGTCGCCGGTGGCGGGGGTGGGGAGCCTGGTGGTGGGGCCGGCGTGGGGAAGAGTGGGCCGGGCGCCGTGGGCAGGTGGGGTCCGGGGGGTGGGCTGCCGGTCGGGCCGCCT
>JALHDK010000264.1 GCA_022838965.1 Actinomycetales bacterium
GCCGCCACGTCCGCCGGCGTGCCCGTCACCTCCGCCGGCGTGCCCGGCACGTCCGCCACCGCACCCGGCACCTCCGCCGGCGCACCCACCCTGCCGGCCACCGCACCCGCCACGTCCGCCACCTTGCCCCCTCCCCCGCGCGACGGCCTGGGCCGCCCGTTCACCGCCCTGGTCACCGGCGTGCTCGCGTCCAACGCCGCCGACGGCTTCCTCTACTTCGCCGCCCCGCTCCTGGTCCTGATGATCACGAAGGACCCGGTGGCCGTGGCCGCCACCGCGGCCGTGATGCAGGCGGTGCCGGCCCTGTTCGGCGTCGTGGCCGGCTCCCTCGCCGACACCCGCGACCGCCGCCTCCTCATGATCACCACGTCACTGGTGCGCGCCGTCGTGCTCGCGGGCCTCCTCGTCCTCCTCTGGAACGACGCTGTCACCCTCCCGGCACTGTTCGTGGCGCTGGCGCTGTTCGCCGCCGCCGAGCTGACCTTCGACATCGCCTCCACCGCCTCCGTGCCGGACGTCCTGCGGGATCTGCGCGGCCTCGAACGCGCCCACGGCGTCATCGGCGCAGGTCAGCAGGTGCTGCAGGGCTTCATCGTCGGGCCGCTGGCCACGCTGTTCTTCGCGTGGTCCGCGCAGCTGCCGTTCGCGATCGCGGCGGTGATGGTGGTGGTGAGCGCCGTCGCCGTGACGGTGCTGCGGCGGCTGCTGACGGCGAGCGCGGCGGATGCCCCGCCCGCTCCGGCATCCCCGGCGTCCCCGGCATCCCCGGCGTCCCCGGCGTCCCCGGCATCCCCGCCATTCCCGGCCTCCCCGGCAACCGCCCACCCCGACGCCGCCCCGGCGGACGCCCGCCTTTCCTTCCGGGAGCGCTTCGCGGGCGGCGCCGTCGAGGTGTGGTCCCGCCCGCCGCTGCGCAGGATCGTGATCTTCTCGATCGTGATCGGCACCCTCGCGGGGTTCGGCCAGGCGGCCTACGCGTACTACATGGTGGAGTTCCTCGGGGTTGCGGAGGCGGTGCTGGGGCTGGTGTTCATGGCGCTGGGCGTGGGTGGCGTGCTGGGGTCGGTGTCGGTGCACACGCTCGCCCGCCGCTTCGGCCGGCGCCGCACGATGCTCGCCGGGGTGATCCTGCTGGCGGTGGGTTTCGCGGTGGTGGGCGCCGCTCCGGTGGGGGGCTGGGCGCCGTGGGTGGCCGCGGTCGGCTTCTTCGCGGCCGGGCTGGGCTCGGGCTGGTGGAACGTCCTCGCGGTGGCCGCCCGCCAGCGCATGGTCCCCACCGACAGGCTCGGGCGCGTCAGCGGCTTCGTGACCACCGTGTACGCCTTCATCCTCCCGGCCGTGGCGATGCTCGGCGGCTGGATCACCCGCCTCGACCCCCGGCTCCCCTGGTACCTGACCGCGGCGGGCAGCGTGGCTGTCGTGGTGCTGATGGGCGGGATGATGCGCGCCGTCGACGACGTCGCCGCCTCCCCCGCGGCGTCGGCGCCTCCCGTCCCCGCGGCCACCGCGTCCGCGGGCGAGGGTGGCCCGAACACATGACCGATCTCGCCCTCCTCCGCGTCGTGGCGCAGCGGCTGGCCGGCCCCCGGCCCGCCAGCCCGGCCGACGCCGTCGCCCACCTCAGCGCCCTGCAGGGCCAGGACCTCCCGGGGGCGGTGCGGTCGGTGGGGCTGCGGGTGAGTGCGGCGGCCCACCCCTCGCCGCAGGCCGCGGTCCTGGAGTCGCTGGGCCGCGGCGCAGTCGTCCGGTCGTGGCCGATGCGCGGCACGCTCCACCTGGTCGCCGCCAGGGACCTCGCCTGGATGCTGTCCCTGACCCGCCACCGGATGGAGGCGGACTCCGCGCGGCGGCGGCAGCAACTCGGCCTCGACGACGCCGCCATCGCCCGGGCGCGCGACCTCGCCGAGGCCGCGCTCGCCGGGCGGCGCACCCTGACGCGCGCGGAACTGCTGGGCGTGTGGGCGGAGGCCGGCCTCCTCCCGACCCCCGGCCGTGCGTACCACCTGATCGCGCTGCTGTCGGTGCGGGAGGTGCTCGTCCAGGGGCCGCCGCACCCGACCCGACCCGCGGAGCAGCTGTTCGCCGCGTTCGGCGCCTGGATCCCGCACCCGCGCCGGCTCGACCGCGATGAGGCCCTCGCCACGTGGGTCGCGGACTACTTCCGCGGGCACGGCCCCGCCACCGTGCGGGACTTCGCCCGCTGGACCGGCC
>JALHDK010000265.1 GCA_022838965.1 Actinomycetales bacterium
ATAGGGATGTACACCGTCGAGGGGCCGTCCGTCGCCGCAGGCCCGACCACGCCACCCGGCGGCACGGCGTTGGAGCACCGCGCCGTGGGTGCCAAAACCAGTAGAAGAACCGCAGCCATGAGAACCACGAGACGCACCATTCGGACAGCGGGTGCGCATGGCAAGCGCTTCGCAGTGCATAGACGCATCATCTGAAGATACCTCCATGCACTCATCATAACCAAAAACCAACCGAACGACAAGAGCCATATTGCCTACAGTGTGCGCTATACTCAGGAGGACCCACTTGGGCAAGGGAGCACGATGCGACTCGAAAACGTCTCAAGGTACGCCTGCTACTACGGCTACGGCCGCCTGGCGCAGCTAGCAACATACGATCTGGCCATCATCCAGGCGAGTGCCTATGCGCCCGACCAGATCGCCTGGCTGCAGGCACAGGGTACGCAGGCCATCGCCTACCTGTCGGTGGGCGAGCGGCCCGCTGCCGAGGCCGATCCGGCCTGGGTTGCCCGCGACGCCACAGGGGCTCCCCTCCGCAACCCCGCCTGGGACACGGTGCTCCTCGACTGCCGCGCCCCGGCCTATCGAGAGCACGTGCTGGACATCGCCATCCCGCCCCTGCTCGACCGGGGCGTGACCGGCCTCTTCCTGGACACGATCGACGTGCAGGACGCTCTGCCGGAGACGCGACCCGGCGTCGTGGCGCTGCTTCAGGCGATCCGCGCGACCTATCCTGACCTTGTGCTCCTCGCCAACCGCGGCTTCACCATCCTCGACACCGCGGCCGGCGTGGCCGATGGCATCGTCTTTGAAGCGTTCACAACGCACCACGATGGACACCGCTATGCCGCCTGGCCCGAAGGCGACCTTGCCTGGACCACAGCGATGGCCCAGCGCGTGCGCGCAGCGGCGCCAGGTCTGTCGCTGCTAGCCCTCGACTACGCCGCCCCGGGCGACAGCGCCCTCCGCGACCTCGCGACGGCCCGCGCCCGCGCCCAAGGCATGCCCTCCTTCGTCGGCCCCCGAGCGCTCGACTGGCTGCCCTGAGCCGCGACGCCCGCCCTGCGGGACGGCTCTGGAGAGCCGTCCTACACCCGACGTCCCTCTCTCGGACCGCGGACACGCCGTTACGACGGTCCTCGTCCGCTCTGCTGTTTGCTGCTCCGCCACCAGTCGAGTGCCGCACCCAGCGACACCTCCAGCCCCAACATCGGATGCCAGCCCGTTGCCGACCGGATCCGCGCCGGCACGCCGACGCAGTAGGGCAGATCCGATGGGCGCTGCCGCTCCGGGTCCGGCTCCACCGAGATCGCCACGCGCGACTGGGCGACGAGGCGCTCCACCACCGAGCGCACCTGGATCGCAGCGCCGCTGCACACGTTGTAGATCTCACCCGGCGTCCCAGCCTGCCAGAGCGCATAGAGCGCGCGCACGGCGTCCCGGATGTCAAGGTAGTCGCGATAGGGATCGAGGTTCCCCACCCGCAGAACCGGTTCCTTTCGCCCGGCCTCGATCGCGGCCACCTGCTCCGCGATCGCACCCACGAGCATGGTCGCGGGCTCGCCAGGCCCCGTGATGTTGAACACGCGCCCGACCACGACCGGCACCTCGTGGCGCCAGGCGTAGCCAAGCGCCGTGAGCGTCTGCGCCACCTTGCTCACCCCATAGGGCGAGAGCGGCCGGAGCGGCGCCGTCTCCTGCGCCGGCTCGCCGTGGGGAAGCGCCCCATACTCGGCTGCCGACCCCGGGAGGATGACGGTGGGCGGGCTGGCCATCCCGTGCGCCGCCCGCAGCACCGTCTCGGTGCCCATCACGTTCACCGACAGCAACCGCTGCAGATCACCTCCGCGCGCCAGCCCTGCCAGGTGAAAGATCGCCGCCGGCTGCAGTCGGCCCAACGCCTCCGCCACAGCATCTCCATCGAGGATGTCGAAGGCCAAACCCTCCACGCCCTCGGGCAACGTCTCAAGCAGCCGATCGCCCGCAACGCTGGCGCGCTGATCAACGCCGGCACCTCGAAGGCCTATCCGGTCATCACAGCCAACGGGCCGTTCCCCGGTGGCGTATCCGTCAACTGTGGCGGGCAACTGCTCGCCTACAGCCAGCCGGTTGGCGACGTGCCCCTGGTGCTGGATTCGCGCACCCGCACCGCCACCATCGGCGGCCTGGACGTGTCCAGGCGCCTGACCGCGCGGGCATTCCCCAC
>JALHDK010000041.1 GCA_022838965.1 Actinomycetales bacterium
CGAGCGTGACTCCACTGTCTGGTACCGCATGGTGCCGGCCTTCCTGGTGCTGTTCCTGGTCGCGGCGGGAGTACGCAGTCTGGGGATCATCCCGGATGCGGCCGGCCCGGCCATCGCCTTCCTGGCCCACTTCGGCATCACGGTGGCGATGGCGGCCGTCGGCATGACCAGTTCGCTGACGGCCATCAGGGCGGCGGGCTGGCGTCCGTTGGCGCTGGGTGGAATCCTCTGGGTGCTCGTGGCCGCGTCCAGCCTCGCCCTGCAACTGCTCACCGGACAGCTACGAACTGTGGGTTGAGCCTGATCAACTCCCGCGCACGCCGCCGCGCCACTGGCGGCGTGAGAGTGCAGGTGGCCGAAGGGGCCGCGACGCCCCTTGCCTGGCAACGTGAGGTCACTCCGTGACGCGGTCACCCGAACGAGGCTGCGCCTCCTCAACGACCGGGTCAGCCGACGCGTGGCCTGGGACATCGCGCTCGCGGTTTTGACTATCGGATGCCACACCTCTGGTGGTCATGTGCCACTGTGAGCAGTCTGCACTGAGGAGCTCGACTAGTCGTCCTCGAGGCCTGCTTCGGAGGAGGTCTCTGTCGGCACCATGGTGGTGTGGGTGGCGGGTGTGTCTCCGAAGAGCACGACGGCGTCGGGGGTGTAGCCGCTGCCGGTGATGGTCACCGCGGTGCCACCCTCGGCGGGACCCTCCTGCGGGGTGACCCGTTTGATCCTGGGCTCGGCGAGGTAGGTGAACGCGCCGGTGAGTGTGGCGGTGGTGGCATCGGGATTGGTGACAGTCAGGTCGACCGTGCCCTCCCGGCCGCGGGGCGTCAGCGCGGTGATGGTGTGCGCGTCGACGACGGTGACCTCCCTGGCCGGGCGTCCACCCAGTGTGACCGTGGCACCGGGCACGAACCCCGTCCCGGTCACGGTGATCAGCGTCCCCCCGGTCACCGGACCCGCCACCGGACTCACACCCGCCACCCCCAGCACCTCGACCGGACCCGCTTTCGCCAGAGGTCTGGGCCGTCCTCCTTGCGACGGAGGTCTCACGGGGTGCGGCGCCTGTGGGAGAGACTGGTGACCATGACCGACGAGCACCTCCTGCCGGATGACCTGGAGCCGGAGTTCTGGAAGGACGGTCCCCCCCCTCCTGATCGAGCTGGCCCAGGTGATGTCGGTGCTCTCCTACCTCGACCTGACGAGCCTGCCGCAGTTGACCGCCGATGAGGCCGAGGTCCTCCGCATCGTGGTGTGGCGTGGCGGGATCCGGTTGCGGTCGATCGGCGACTCGCTCAAGATGCCGGCCAACCGCCTGCGCACCGCCTGCAGCCGGCTGGAACGCCTAGGGTACGTCTACCGGGTACCGGCGCGGTCGGACAAGCGGGAGCGCGTCATCCTGCCGACCGAGCGCGGCACCCAGGCCGGCAAGTTCATCATCTCCCGGTCGGCGAACACGTCACGCGAACTCCTGGCCGGCCTCGATCCCGAGAAACGGGCCGCGGTCCTCGAGGCCGCGCAGATCCTCACCGCCCGTGGCCTCGAGATGATGCGCGACGCCGAGGCGCCCGGAGTCCAGACGGGACCAAAGTCCCCGAATGTGCGCGGCACTTTTTCACTTCGCCGAGGACCTGCGGCCCCTCCATTTTCGGGACGCCCGAACTAACCTTTCGGTCTGTCGCGACCACCGCTCGCGCCGAATTCGAATCGTGAGGAGATCCCCACCACAATGCACGTGAACTTCAAGCCTGACGAGGACCAGCAGCTCATGCTCGACGCTCTCAACGAGCTGCTCGACCGGGAAGCCACTGAGGCCTACATCACCAAGTGCGACAACGAGCACCGGCAGATGCTCGAACTGCGCCAGAAGCTGTCCGAGGCGGGCTTCCTCTCCCTCGGCTACGGCGAGGAGTTCGGCGGCACGCCCGCGTCCACCACCACGATCATGCTGATCGTGGAGGCGATCGCCAGGCGCGGCATCAACATGGCCTACGGCCTCGACGTCATCGCCGTCCGCGACATCCTCGAGTTCGGCAATGACGAGCAGAGGGCTGCTGTCCTCGCCGAGATGTCCAAGGGCGAGGAGCCCTTCGCACTCAACATCACCGAGCCCGGCGCCGGTTCGGACAACAGTGGCATGAAGACCACTGCCGTGACGAAGGACGGGATGGTCACGATCAACGGCACCAAGACCCTCATCACGAACGCCACGACGGCGAAATACCAGCTGGTCATGGCCGTGGACCAGGACGCCGTGGACCCGCGCCACAACGTCTCCATGTACCTGGTGCCCTCGGACACTCCCGGCATCACGATGGACAGGCTGACGAAGGTCGGCTGGCACACGGTCGACTCCTGTGAGGTCCACTTCGACAACGTCGTCGTCCCCGAGTCCACCCTGCTTGGCCGCAAGGGCTACGGGTTCTTCCAGCTCATGAAGAACTTCGAGATCGAGCGCGTCGCGATCTGTACGGTCATGCTCGGGCTCGCCGAGGCCGCGTTCCACGACGCGGCGGAGTACGCCGGCCAGCGGGTGGCGTTCGGGAGGCCGATCGGTGACTTCCAGCTCATCCAGGAGAAGCTCACCGACATGAAGATCGTGCTGGAGAACATGCGGCACCTCGTGTACCGCACCGCCGAGGCGATCGACAACGGCGACGACGACGTCAAGGTGCTCGCCGCCATGACCAAGCGCTACTGCGCCAAGGAGGGCTTCTGGCTCGTCGATGAGGCCATGCAGATCTTCGGCGGCATCGGCTACACCGACGGCCTGCGCGTCGCCCGCATCTGGCGCGACTTCCGCGGCCACCGCTTCGGTGGCGGCACCGACGAGATCATGGTCCACATCATCGGCCGCCAGCTCGTCAAGGACCACCTGCAGAGGTGACACGAGGGGCTGACTCCCTCGGGAGTCGGCCCACGGCGCCGGGCCTGGGTCAGCTTCGTCAGAAGGTGGCCCAGGCGACATTCCCACACCGCCACGACGACGTGGGCGGTGAAGTCAGACACCGCCGTGTTCCCGGACACGCAGTGCCGCCCGATGACGTGAGCGGCGCAGAACCCGGCGGCAGAAGCATCAAGGAGAAAGAAGAGAGATGGAATTCGGCAAGGTCCTCGAAGGCGTCAAGGTCGTCGAGCTCGGAACGTACATCGCAGCACCGTCCGCGTCTCGCCTCCTGGCCGACTGGGGCGCTGAGGTCATCAAGATCGAGGGCCCCGGCCCCGACCCGATCCGCGCGTGGGGCGCCGACCTGTGCAACACCCACACGCGGGAGGAGAACCCGATCCACCAGTTCGAGAACGCCAACAAGCTGGGCATCGGACTCAACCTCAAGACGGAGGGGGCCAGGGAGATCCTCGACAAGCTCCTCGGCCAGGCAGATGTCTTCATCACCAACACCCGCCTGCAGTCGCTGGCGAAGCTCGGCCTGGACTACGAGACGCTGCATGCGAAGTTCCCCCGCCTCGTGTGGGCGCACGTCACCGGCATGGGGACCGAAGGGCCGGAGGCGGCGAAGCCCGGCTTCGACATCACCGCGTTCTGGTCGCGGTCCGGCGCCCTCCTCGACCCGGCCGAGGCCGCCGCCTCAGTCCCGAACACCTCGCCCTACGGTGCCGGTGACCACACCCTGGCCCTCGGGCTCACGGCCGGCATCCTCGCCGCACTCCTCAGGCAGCGCGCCACCGGGGAGGGCGAGAAGGTGACCGCCTCCCTGCTCGGCACCGCGGCGTACACCTACTCCACGATGATCGTCTCGACCCAGTACGGCGACGAATGGCCGAAGAGCCGCCTGAAGGTGATGTCGCCGCTGAACGCCTCCTACCGCTGCGCCGACGGCGAGTGGTTCATGCTCACCGTGATCCAGTACCAGCGCATGTACGAGGGCGCCTGCAAGGTCCTCGGCCTCGACCACCTCATCGACGACCCCCGGTACAACACGTTCGCCGAGCTGAAGAAGGACGGGCACGACACGGAACTCGTGAAGATGATCGACGAGGCCTTCGCCACACACGACTCGGCCTACTGGGACGAGGCCTTCACCAGGGCTGACATCCCGCACGAGATCGTCCGCCACTTCAAGGATGTGAAGGACGACCCGCAGGCGTGGGCCAACGGCAACCTCTCGACGTTCACCTTCGAGAACGGCCACGAGGCGGTCTTCCCGAGCACGCCCATCCAGTTCTCCACCAACGTCGCACCCCCGAACAGGCGCGCCCCGCACCTGGGCGAGCACAACGAGGAGGTCCTGAAGCGCCTCGGCTACGACGACGCCCAGATCGCCGCCTTCCTGGCGTCCGGCGACATCTTCCAGGGCTGAGGGCCCACGAGCATCGAGGAGAGACCATGGACAACGGAGTCGTCCTGCTGGAGGTCCGGGACAGCGTCGCGTACATCACGATGAACCGTCCCGAGGTACTGAACGCGATCAACTACGAGGTGCTCGACGGCACTGTCGGCCGTCATCGACGAGGTGGAGGCGAACGACGACGTCGCCGTCGTCGTCATCAAGGGCGCGGGCGACCGTGCGTTCGTGGCCGGTGCCGACATCGCGGAACTCGCCACCTTCGACGCCTTCTCGGCGAAGGCCTACTGCGAGCGCGGGCAGGAGATCCTCAACAGGATCGAAGCCCTCAGCAAGCCGGTGATCGCGCAGATCAACGGTTTCGCGCTCGGTGGTGGCTGCGAACTGGCAATGGCCTGCGACATCCGCGTGGCCTCGGAGGTCAGCAAGTTCGCGCTGCCCGAGGTCACCCTCGGAGTGATCCCCGGTTTCGGTGGCACGCAGCGGCTGCCGCGGCTGGTGGGTGCGGGCATCGCCAAGCAGATGGTCTACACGGGCAAGACGATCGATGCGCAGCGCGCCTACCAGATCGGCCTTGTCAATGAGGTCCTGCCTGTGGAGGAACTCGAGGCCGGCGTGCAGAAGCTCGCGCAGACGATCGCCCGGAACAGCGCCGTCGCGATCCGGTTCGCGAAGGCCGCGATCAACGAGGGCCTCGAGATGGAACTCCACCGCGCGATCGCACAGGAGGCCACGCAGTTCGCCGTGAACTTCACCTCGGCGGACCGGGTGGAGGGGATCGCCGCCTTCCTCGAGAAGCGCCGGCCCACCTTCAGGAAGCCGTGAGAGTGAGGGGCTCGATCATGAGAAATGAGGGCATATGGGCGACGTACTGGGCCTGATCGGCATCTTCGTCGGTCTCGCATTCCTCGTCTGGGCAATCTTCAAGGGCTTCAGCCTCGTCATCGCCGCACCAGTGGCGACCATGATCGTGGTGCTCTTCAACGGACTGCCCTTCTACGAGAGCGTGTTCACCGGGGACGCCTCCTACATGGCGGCACTGGTGGGGTTCCTCAAGAACAACTTCCCGGTGTTCCTGTTCGGCGCCATCCTGGCGAAGTACATGGACAAGAGCGGAGCTGCTGTCACCATCGCCGAGAAGCTCATGCAGCTCGTGGGGACCTCGAGCCCTTACCGGGCGCTGGTCTCCCTGTTCGTCATCGCAGCGGTGCTCACCTACGGCGGCATCAACATCTTCGTGGTGATCTTCATCCTGATTCCGCTCGCGAAGCCGATCTTCAAGGAGTATGACCTCCCGTGGAAACTCGTCATCGCCCCGATATTCGGCGGTGGCGCCACGTTCACCATGACGATGCTGCCGTTCTCCCCGTCACTGCACAACGCGGTACTGGCGAACGCACTCGGCACCCCGCTGTCGGCTGCGCCGATCCTCGGCACCTCGAGTGCCATCCTCTCCGTGGCCTTCGTCCTCTGGTACATGGGGTGGGACCTCAAAGCCAGCCGGAAGAAGGGAGAGACCTACAGCGTCTCCGGAGACGTCGGCGCGAATCCGTTCGACCGCGTGCGGCCCAGCTTCGGGCCGAGCTTCGCCCCGATCCTCCTGCTCCTGCTCCTGATCCTGGTGTTCACCCTCACGGCGGTCATCCCGTCCGGGCAGGCGCTGGTGTACGCGCTCATGGCGGCCATCGTCCTGGCGGCAGTGCTCTTCCGGAACTACACCACCCAGAAGGACGCCATCAACCAGGGCACGGCCGACGCGCTCACCTCGGTGCTGGCCACCGGCTCCACCATCGCCTTCGGTAGCTTCGCGGTGAGCGTGCCAGCGTTCCAGGGCGTCAAGGAGGCGATCGTCAACGTCCCCGGCAACCCCATGATCGGCCTGATGCTCGGCACGATGGTCCTGGCACTGATCACCGCGTCCTCCGTAGGCTCCGAGGGCATCTCGCTGTCTGCGTTCGCACCCGGCTACGTGGCCCAGGGCGTCGACCCGGCTTTGATCCACCGCGCGACGGCCATCGCGGGTGGCATCTCGCTCGCCCCCCACAACGGCTTCCTCAACGTCTTCAACGGTCTGGCCGGCTTCACCCTGAAGGACTCCTACGGGCGGGCCTTCATCGCCTTCCACGTGCCGCACTTCATCGGGATGTTCCTGGTGGTCGTGTTGTCCTCGATCGGCGTCTACTGACCACCCCTCACGCCAGAAAGGTTCCACTCATGAGCAAGAGAATCGGATTCGTCGGCCTCGGAGTCATGGGATTGCCCATGGCGGTGAACCTGAACAAGGCCGGCTTCGACGTCGTCGGTTACGACGCCTTCGAGGCCGCGCGGGACCGGGCCCGGGCCGCAGGAATCACCGTTGCCGGTTCCCTGAAGGACGTCGCCGCACAGGCGGACGAGGCGATCATCTCGATGGTGCGCGACTACGCCCAGAACGTCGACGTCATCCTGGGGGAGGGCGGACTGCTGTCCGCGAACCCGCAGAACAAGACGATCATCGTCATGAGCACCCTCGACCCGGACACGATGAACGAACTGGCCAGGAAGGTCGAGGCGAGCGGCGGCGTGAGGATGATCGCCGCCGCCGTCAGTGGGGGAGCGTCCGGCGCACAGGCAGGAACGCTGTCGATCATGGCCTCCGGCGCGGAGGACGTCGTCGAGTCCTGCCGGCCGTACTTCAATGCTGTCGGCTCACACGTCTTCTACTACGGCAGCGAGCCGGGCAACAGCCAGGCGGCGAAGCTGATCAACAACCTCATTCTCGGCATCACCATGAATGCCGTGGCCGAGGGTCTCAGATTCGGCGCGCACTACAGCCTGCCCCAGGAGGAGTTGCTCAAGCTCTTCACGGTCAGCACGGCCGACAGCTGGGTTGTCAGAAACTGGGATGCGGTCTCGGCCTGGACCGCGGAGACGGCGCTGTCCGTGCTGCTCAAGGATCTGATCGCCGCGTACCACAAGGGCCTCGAGCACAACGTCCCGATGCCGTTCAATGCCCTTTCCTCGACCCAGCTGTTCACCTCCATGGGCAAGGAGAAGCAGGCCAGCTGACGACATCCGGTTCGGTCCCGAGACCCGAACCGCCAGCACGACAAGCAGACATACAGAAGGGAAGCTCACCAATGAGCGTTGTTGTTGCCTACAAGTGGGCGGCCAATCCGCAGGACGCCAGTGTTGGCGCCGACGGCACCGTGGACTGGTCGCGCGCCAAGCCGGCAGTGTCCGAGTATGACCCCGTCGCCATCGAACTCGGCCGTCGCCTCGCCGACGAGTTCGGCACCGAGCTCGTGGGCGTCTCGGTCGGGACCAGGGATGTGGCCGCCTCGGCCGCCAGGAAGGCCGCGCTCTCGCGCGGGTTCGACCGCGCCGCGCTCGTCGCGGACGATCGCCTCAAGGGTGCCGGCAGCACCCGCACCGGCATCGTGCTCGCCGCGGTGATCAAGCGCCTCGGCGACGTGGACGTGGTTCTCACCGGTGACGCCTCCGTGGACGTGGGCGCGCAGATGGTGCCCGCCGTCGTGGCAGGCGCCCTGGGCTGGCCGCTCCTCACGGACGTGACCTCCATCTCCGGCACGCCCGGGAACCTCACGGTGCACCGCAACCACCGCGGCGGGTCCCAGGTCCTGACCGTCACCGGCCCCGCCGTGCTGTCGGCCGCCGCCGACGCCGTCCAGCCGCGCATTCCCGGGATGAAGGACATCCTGGCGGCCGGCAAGAAGCCCTCCGAGGAGATCGACCTCGACTCCCTCACGCTTCCGGAGTTCGCGCCCCTCGAGTTCCTCGGGAACTCCAGGCCCGAGTCACCCGCCCGCAAGCGTGAGGTCATCGACGGCGCCGACCCGGCCGCCGCCGCCGCCAGGCTCGTCGCTGCGCTGCGCGCCGCGAAGGTCATCTGAGCAACGAGTCGAGAGGGAGAGTAGAGAAGAATGAGCACCACATACATCCTCGTTGCAGGCGATGCAGCGATCGACAACCTGGTCGCCACCGCCCGGGCGGTTGGTGGGCAGACCACCGCCGTCGTCGTCGGCGAGCGCGGTGGCGGACGCCGTCGCCGCCTCCGGCGTGGACAAGGTCCTCTGGACGGGCGAGCCCGGCGGGCTGCCCCTGGAGGCCTACGCCCCGGCGGTCGCGGAGATCGTGGCGGCCGCCGCACCCAACCTCGTCATCACGTCGAGCCGCGCCGCCGACCGGGCCATCATGGGGGCCGTTGCAGCGAGACTGGTCGCCCCCGTCTACACGCTGACCTCCTCCGTGGAGCACGTCGACGGCGGCACGCGGGTCACGCACGGGCTCTTCGGCGGCATCGCGGAGGAGACGGTCCAGGTACCCGGCGCCGCCCTCCTCATCCTGGATGGCGGCTCGATCGCCACGGGCGGCAGCGCGCCGGTCGAGGAGGTTGCGGCCACCCCGATCGACACGGTCCGCGTGGTCGAGACCCTCCCGTCCACCCACGAGGCGGTGGACCTCGGCAAGGCCCCGCGGATCGTCGCCGTGGGCCGCGGCGTCAAGGCGAAGGACGACCTGGCGCTGGTGGAGGCACTCGCCGCTGCCCTGCGCGCCGAGATCGCCTGCTCCCGGCCGCTCGCCGAGGGCCTCGAGTGGTTCACGCACGACCGGTACGTGGGCGTCACCGGCCAGCACGTCTCGCCGGAGCTCTACGTGGCCATCGGGATCTCGGGGCAGCTGCAGCACACCGTCGGTGCCCGGTCCGCCGGGGTCGTCGTCGCCATCAACACGGACAAGGACTGCCCATACTTCAAGGAGGCCGACTTTGCGGTCCTCGGTGACCTGTACAAGATCGTCCCGGCGTTGACGGAGGCCCTCAGGTGACCACTCCCCAGGTGGAGCCGGACTTCGACGTCATCGTCATCGGTGCCGGCGTCGCGGGGTGCGTGACCGCCTACCAGCTCGCCCAGGCGGGCCGGTCGGTGGTCCTCATCGAACGCGGCGAGAGCGCGGGCTCAAAGAACCTGTCCGGCGGCGTGTTCTACTGCCGCGTCATGGAGCAGGTTTTCCCGAACTTCCTCGAGGAAGCGCCGGTGGAGCGCCGGATCACGCGCAACTGCCTGTCCTTCCTCAACGCGTCCTCGTTCGTGAACATCGACTACTGGGACTCCCGGCTCGCCGAGCCCGTCAACGCGGTCAGCGTCCTGCGGGCGAAGCTGGACGTCTGGCTGGCGGAGCAGTGCGAGGAAGCCGGCGTGATGGTGATGCCCGGCGTCCGCGTGGACTCCCTCATCTTCGAGGGTGACCAGGTGGTCGGCGTACGTGCCGGAGAGGACGAGTTGCGGGCCCACGTGGTGGTGGCCGCGGACGGCGTCAACTCCTTCATCGCGCAGTACGCCGACATCCGTGCCAAGGAGCCCATGAAGCACCTCGCCGTCGGGGTGAAGTCGGTCATCAGGCTGCCGCGCAGCGTCATCGAGGACCGCTTCCAGCTGACGGGGGACGAGGGTGCGGCGTACGCCGTCGTCGGCGACGCGACGCAGGCCGTCGCCGGCGGGGGCTTCCTGTACACGAACATCGATTCGATCTCGATCGGCGTGGTGCTGCGGCTGGACGACCTGGCCAGGAAGGGCCTGACGTCATCCGGCGTCCACGACCACTTCCTCGCCCACCCTGCGATCGCCCCGTTCCTCAAGGACGGCGAACTGCTGGAGTACGGCTGCCACCTCACCATCGAGGACGGCCCCGCGATGGTCACGCACGACCTGACCCGGCCCGGCCTCATCCTGGTGGGCGACGCCGCCGGCTTCACGCTCAACACGGGGATGACGATCCGCGGGATGGACCTCGCCGCCGGGTCCGCGCTGGCAGCTGTCGAGGCGATCAACGCGGCGCTCGACGCCAGGGACTTCTCGCAGGCCGCGATGGACCGGTACGTGACCGCGTGGAAGAAGTCCTGGCTCGGGGCGGACATGGCCACCTACTCCAGGGCTCCGGCGTTCCTCGAGACCGACGAGATGTACCGCGAGGTCGGCCTGCTGCTCGCGGACGTCTTCCACGGCGTCTTCGACCACGACCTGACCCCGCGGCGGCACCTCATCGGCGTGGCCCGCGAGGCACTCAAGAAGTCCACGCTCTCGCTGTTCCGGCTCGGCCGCATCGGTGCTGCCGCCATCCGGGCGCTCTAGGAGGAATGACGATGGCACAGTTCGGAAGTGTTCCGGAGCGGCTCGCGGGCAACCGGTTCCAGACGGATGAGGAGTTTTCGCACATCGAGGTCCACCAGGACATCGCGAAGGCCACGGGGACGGGCAAGCTCCTGGTGCGGGTCTGCCCGGCCCACGTGTACGCCGAGGAGGCGGACGGCACCATCTCGGTGGAGTACGCGGCCTGCCTCGAGTGCGGCACCTGCCTCGCCGTGGCAGCACCCGGCTCGCTGACATGGCACTACCCGCGCGGCGGATTCGGCATCTCGTTCCGCGAGGGCTGATCCCGGCCGGCTGGCTCCAGGGAGGCTTCCCGCCACTGCCGGCGGGGAGCCTCCCGTGCGTCTGCGCGACCTGGTGCACCGCTCGCCGCGGCTGACCGAGGCGCCCGGACAAGGCCGGTATCGGGTGGGCTGGGTTGGGTGAACGCCTCCACCCGGATCTCCCGCGACGATCTCGCCGACTTCCTCCTCACCCAGATCGACGACCGCCGGTTCGTCCACCAGATGCCCTTCGTGAGCGCCTGATCGGGACCGGTCCACGGAACCGTGGGCGGTAACTGGCTCATCGAACCCCCGCGATGTGACACGTTCCCGCGGGAACGTCTCCAGCCCGGAGTCCCGCCAGGGGTGGGGAGTCGGAGATCACTGCCGGGCGCGGCGCTCCTGGTTGACTCCACCGGTGACGACTGTGGCGAGTTGCCCCCAGAGCCAGGACGGACCCACCCATTCGCCTCCCGCTGCGGCGATGCGCTGGCGGAGGCGGCGGTCCGCGGTGACCACCGCGACGGCCGCACCCGTCTCCCGCCACGCCCGCACCTCGTCCACGATCGTCTCGTCGCCCTCGCCGTGGGCGTGGACGCACCGGATCCCGTCGGCGTCGCCCGGTGGCTGCCCGCGCCGGGCGGCACCCTCGAGGACGAGGACGACGACGTCGTGATCCAGATCCGCGGTGGCGAGCGCGGCGTGGAGCCGCGCGGCCGCACCCGCCCGATCGCGCCACCAACCGTCCGGCCTGCTGCCGACGACGTTCGCGGCGTCGACGATGAGCACGCGCATGTCGGGACCTCCTTCCCGCAGGTTACGTGCTGCGGTCTCGGCGTGCTTCTCAGGCGGCCATGTTGAACAGGGCGGTGACGCAGGCGTCGAGGGTGAAGCCTTCGCCGGCGTGGGGTGGGAAGATCCGGGAGTCGGTGAGGAGTTTCCAGGCAGGTTCCCCGGGGGTGGGTGGGGTGAGCCGGCACACCTCGGATCCGTCGCGGTGACGGAACACCCACCTGCCCGCCTGCCGGGTAAGGGACATGCCCCCTTCGTGGACCGCGGTGTGATGCCGGCGGCACAGGTTGACCAGGTTCTCGAGGTCGGTGGGACCACCCGCCCACCACGGGACCACATGGTGGGCGTCCAGGTGACGGGTCTGCTCACAGCCCGGGAACTGGCAGGCCTCCCCGTCCCGGAGCCGCAACGCCCGCCGCTGCGCCCGCGACACCCGCCGCCGCGCCCGCCCCAGGGCGAGGACCTCCCCGTCCTGGTCGAGGACCGCCGGCGCCACCCGGCCGGTACACGCCAGCCGCCGAGCGGTGTCCGGCTCGACCGGCCCGGCTCCCGCGAGGTGACACGTTCCCGCGGGAACGCCCCCGCCCGGAACACCCACCAGGGTTTCGGCGGCCACGTGCACCACCACAAGATGATGGTCATCCTCCACC
>JALHDK010000266.1 GCA_022838965.1 Actinomycetales bacterium
CGGGTGATGAGCCCGGCCTCCTCGAGGCGGACGAGCAGCGGCGAGAGTGTGCCCGAGTCCAGGAACAGGCGTTCGCCCAGTTCGCGGACGGTGACGCCGTCGTGTTCCCACAGCGCGAGCATCACCACGTACTGCGGGTAGGTCAGCCCAACCTCGTCCAGCAGCGGGCGGTAGGCCGCCGTCACCCGGCGCGAGGCCGCGTGGAGGGCGAAGCACAGCTGGTGGTCGAGGGCGAGATCCGCGGGCATGCAACAAGAATTGCACACAATTTGGTTGTGGGCATGGGATTCGCTGTGAGCGAAGGGCCGGCGGCGCTGCCCGTGCGCCACCGGCCTTCGGGACTACTGCCGGCTGGTGGTCACCTGACCGAACTGTCCATCGAAGCCGCCCACCTGCACCAGATAGGTCGTGCCAGCCTCGGTGGGGAGCAGGAGCGAGGCCTGCAGGCCGGTTTCCTCGGAGTCGTCCACGCAGGCGAGCTGGGCGAAGTCTGCCGTGTAAACGCCCATCACGGTGTCGAAGGAGGTGCCGGCGGTGCTGAGGAGGACGTCCTCCCCGGTACCCGTGACCTTGTACCAGATCGTGCGCCCGAACGGCAGGACGAACTCTTCCTCGTCGAACGTCAGCGTGCACGGGACCTCCGGCTCCAGGGCGGCGCCCCGGGTGTTCACCCGGGAGCTGGCTCCCGCGGGCAGGGTGAGCGCGTTCCCGGGCAGATCGTTGACTGGCGGCTTCCCGCCCGGCTTCTGTCCGGCCTTCTCGCTGAAGCGCTCCCAGTAGGTGTAGGAGTCATAGGTGCAGTCGACATCCACGGTCTCACCCTCGGGGAGGGTGAGGGTACCCGTGAGGGAGTAGATCTCCCACTTCACGTGGTTCGCCGAGCGAGGTGTGCTGTACTTGCTGGTGCCCTGATCGAGCAGGTCCCCGATCGCGAGATCCACCACGACGTACTCGGGGTCGCCAACAGGCGGGGGCTCCACCACCTCGAGCGTGCCGCTGATGTGGTCACCAGCCACGGCGAGCGTCCCCTGTGCGGTCCGGCTGGAGGAGAGCCACTCCCCGGTTTCCTCGTCACGGACGATCCCGTCCACGTAGGTCGCGTAGGCCTCCTCGCCGAAGGCGTCGAGCGTGAACATCCAGTCCTCGCCTTCGCAGTAGGCACTCTCCCCGGCTCCGCGGGAGATCTGCGTAGCGGGCCGGGTCGACCAGAAGGTGATGTCGTACTGCCCGGCTTGGCAGGTCAGCTCCGCATCCGTGAACGCGTCCAGCAGGCCGTCCGTGGACGTCACCTCACCATCGGCGGCCAGGGGCTGCAGGAGTCCCTGCACCTTGACGAGGACATTGCCCTCCTTGTATTTCTCGTCGATCGTCATCATGTCCCCCACCTCGACCGCATGGTCGGCGACGACATCGCGGCGCCCATCGGGCTCTCGGACCAGACCAACGTCTCGCCGATCTGCGCGTAGCTGTATCCCCAGATCGGCTCCCCGGTCGTGTCGTCATACAGCACATCCAGCTGCAGGCTCGGGTCCTCACCGTCGCCCGTGGTGCAGAACACCTCGACGCCCTTCCACACCTCCGTGGTGGGAGGGTCCGCCATGGCGGCCGTCCCCGCGAGCGCAAGCCCGACTGCGAGCCCACCGGCCCCGGCCACCCTCCAGTGCCCAGTTCTCATTCTGTTCCCCCCATCTCTCAGGTCTGGGCAACCGACCGGCGCCCAGCGCACAGGTCCTCCTCACCTCGAGCGGGAGGAGGCCGTGGAGCCATTGTGCGGTCTTCTCCGGGAGTGGCGCGGAAGAACCGCCCGCGAACGGGGGCGAGGTTGGGACGCGCCGGTCTCCCAGCTGTCTCCCAGCGTCCATGGGTACGCTGCCCGCATGGCAGAGATCTGGGTGGGCATCCTCGCCGTTCTCGTCGGGGCGCTGTTCTGCTTCCGCGGCAGTGTCGCCCTGCGGGCGATCATCGCGATCTGGGGGGCATTCGTCGGGTTCTCCTTCGGCGCGGCGATCGTCGCGGGCGTCTCGGGGGAGGAGGTGCTCGCCGGACCAGCGGGCTGGATTGTCGCGATTCTCCTCGCCCTCCTCTTCGGCGGGCTCGCCTATGCCTTCTACGCCCTGGCCGTGGTGATCACGATGGGTTCCGTCGGCTACGGGCTGGGCGTCGGCCTCGCCGCGCTGCTGGGGGTGACGGGCGACGGCGTCGTGCTCGCCATGGGGATCGCGGGCGCCATCGCCCTCGCCGTCCTCGCGTTCGTGACCCATCTGCCGCACCTGCTGCTCGTGCTGGTGAGTGCGGGCGCGGGCGCTGCGGTGATCGTCGCAGGACTGCTGCTCCTCCTCGGCGTCGTGGGCATGGGGGCCGGTGAGGAGGCGGTGCGTGCCACTCTCAGCGAGCAGTGGTGGTGGCTCCTGGCCTACCTCGCGCTCGCGGTCACCGGCGCGGCGGCGCAGCTCCGCTCGCCCGCCCGCCCCCACCCGCAGTCCAGCTGGGAGGCCTCGCCCGCCCGGAGATGACGGCGGCACGGGCGCGCCGCGCCTCCCCGAGCGCGGCGAGTGGTGCCACCATGGGAGGGTCCCCCCGCCGTCCAGTGGAAGGAAGCCGTGGCGACCCGCCGGAGAGCAGGCCAGCTGGTGCTGCTCGCCCTCTGCATCAGCCTCACGGCCTGTACGCCGTCAGGCGACTTCGGCTCGGCGTCATCCTCCGGCGGGGCGATCTCGTCCACCGGCGAGCCGGCACCGAGCCCGCGCCCGAGCGAACCGGTGCCAGCTCCCGAGGTGGCGCCGAGCCCCGAGCCGAGCCCGGAGCTGAGCCTGGAGCCGACGCCGGAGCCCACGCCGGAAGCGACCCCGACGCCGGAGCCAACGCCGGAGCCGACCCCGACGCCGGAGCCGACGCCGAGCCCGGAGCCGACCACTCCGCGGGACGGCGCCGTCGCCGAGGCACAGGAGATTCTCGCGAAGTTCGCGATTCCCGTGGGGCCGGTGGACGGCATCTGGGGCCCGCGGACCGCCCAGGGCATGTGCACGTTCCGGCAGATGGCGGGCCTGTCAGTGCATCGCGGGAGGCTGACGGACGCGGACCTGGCGAAGCTGCGGGAGTACAACGGCTGGTACTCGCGCCTCGGGTCGATCCCGGCGCCGTCGCGCAACGGAAGGTCGACCTACCTCCTCGCGAACGAGACCTGCCAGACGATGGTGTACGTCCGCGGGGGTTCGTACGTGCGGGTGTTCCGCATCTCCACCGGCCGGGCCGGCTTCGAGACCCCGAACGGCGACTACTGGCTGGGGAAGACGTACCCCGGCTGGAGCTGCAGCATCCTCTACCCCGAGTCCTGCTTCAACCACACCGCCGGGGAGAATGCCCTCCACCCCGATCACGAGGGCCTCCACTCCCAGTACGGGAACATGTACAACAAGCGCTCGTTCAATGGCTCGTACATGCTGCACGGCTCGGGTTCGGTGCCAACCCACCCCGCGAGCCACGGCTGCGTGCGCGTCACCGTGGCGAGTTCGGACTGGCTGTACCACAACATCACCAACGACGGCGGAGTCATCCCGTTCTC
>JALHDK010000042.1 GCA_022838965.1 Actinomycetales bacterium
GCCCTACGTCTGGATGGTGTGGCCCTTCCTCCGCATCACCGACGAGACGTGCGAGGACGCCAACCGTGGTTGGAGGCGGTTCCTCTGGATCAACTACCTCGTGGGCTTCCTGCTCACCCAGCTGCTGATCTGGGTGCCCCTCCTCGGCCTCTGACGTTGACCGCGCGCCGCGTACCATGACGGGATGAGGCTCACGGATGTCCTGCTCGCGCGGATCGCCGGGGACGACGCCGCCGACCGGGGTCCCGGCATCAGGCGGGTCGCGCTGACGGCGCTGGCCGTCATCGCCCTCGCGGGCTGCGGCACCTCCGCACCGACGCCGTCGTCGTCGTCGCCGTCGTCGTCGTCGTCCCCGCCGTCGACCCCGGTATCGGCCCCGGCGGCCGGAGGGCCGGCGGAGGTGCCGGGGAGGCTGGAGCCGAAGGACTGGGTCACCGGTCTCACCACGCCCTGGGGGCTCGACGTGTTCGCGGACGGCTCCGCGCTGGTCACGGAACGGGACACCGGCCGGGTGGTGCGCGTGGGCGTCGGCGGTGACGTCACGGAGCTGATCACCGTCGCGGAGGGCGGCTCGGGCGAGGGCGGCCTGCTGGGCGCCACCCTCAGCCCCGACGAGACCACGCTGTACCTCTACTACTCCACCGCGCGGGACAACCGGGTGGTGCGGCACAGCCTCTCGGGCGGCGCGCCCGGTCCGGAAGAGGTGATCCTGTCCGGCATCCCGGTGGCCACCTACCACAATGGCGGGCAGGTCCGCTTCGGGCCCGACGGATTCCTCTACGTCGCCACCGGGGATGCCGGAGACACCCGCTCCGCCCAGGACCCCGGGTCTCTCGCCGGCAAGATCCTGCGCCTCACCCCGGACGGTGAGCCGGCGCCGGGGAACCCGTTCGGCACCCCCGTCTGGTCCCTCGGGCACCGCAACGTCCAGGGTCTCGCCTGGGACCCGGACGGGCGGCTCTGGGCGAGCGAGTTCGGGCAGAACAGCTGGGACGAGCTCAACCTCATCGAGCCGGGGAACAACTACGGCTGGCCGCTCGTCGAGGGCGCGGGGGACGTGGCCGGAATGACCCCTCCGGTCCTGGTCTGGCCCACCTCCGCCGCGTCCCCGAGCGGGCTGGCGTACTGGCGCGGGTCCCTCTGGATGGCCGGACTGCGGGGGGAGCGGCTGTGGCAGATCCCCGTCCTGCCCGCCGCGGCCGGGGACGGCGGAACCCCGACCCCCGGCGCCACGGGCGAGAGCGACGACGTCGCCCCGCTTGTCGGCGAGCCGGTAGCCCACTGGGTGGGGGAGTACGGCCGCCTGCGGGCGGTGGCCACGGCCGGGGACGACGGGCCGCTCGTGGTGGGGACCTCGAACACGGATGGGCGGGGTACCGTGCGGGAGGGCGACGACCGACTGCTGCGGGTGGGCTGAAGCCCGTCCGGTCGCGCTCGCGCGTCAGCGGCGTCCGGGCGAACGGACCGCGGCGACGAGGGTCCTGACGATGTCCACAACGGTCCCGAGGATTCCGAGGCCCAGGGCGATGCGGATGCCGGTCTGCGCGCCGGAGACCAGGGATTCGGCGGTTTCGCCGGACGCGAAGCCGGCCTCGGTCAGCGACTCCGGCGTGAGGGCGAGGATGCTCGGGCCGGTGATCAGGAGAAGGAGGATCACGAGCTGGAGGATCTTGATCGCGATGGAAGCCAGCCGCGTGATCAGGGTCCACCTCCCGGTCCGCAGGAGGGTCACCTGGAGTGCGATCTCCGCGAGCCACGAGATGACCAGGAGTGGCAGCCAGCGGAAGAAGGCGTCAGAGAGCAGGGGGATGGAGACCCAGCTGCCGTCCTGCAGGTAGTAGAGGGCGATCACCTGCGAGGCCGCCGTGAAGATCACGATGGCCAGAGCCGTGAAGACCACGGCGACGATCGCCTCGGACGGCTTGACGGTGTCGGGCGTCGGCTGCCGCAGCAGCGACCGCGGGTCCCACTCGCCCTCGTCGGAGGTCTCGAGCTCCTCCGCGGGCACGAACCGTTCGACGACGGCGAACGCGAGCACCACGCCACCGAAGGCGCCCAGCACGGCGGAGGCGATCCCGGCGAGCCCCTCGCCCAGCGCGCGGGCGAGTTCGAGACCGGACACGGGGAGCGCCCGCGCGACATTGATGGCGGTCAGCACGACCAGCACCGTCACCAGCACGGCGAGCACGATCCGGATGACCAGCAGGAACACCGGGAACACCCGCGGTCCCACGAGATAGGGGTAGGGATTGTGGCGAGTGGCCGCCGCCGCCGGCGGGCCGAACTCGCGCAGCACCTCGACGGCCATGGCCTCGTCCGCGGGACGTCCCAGCTGGGCGGCGCGCTCGGCGAGCCGCTGGTCGAGGGCGGCGCGCACCTCCTGCTCCACGTTCACCCGCCCGCGGACGAGCGCCAACCGGCGGGAGACCTCCGCCACGTACCGATCGATGAGTTCCATGCTGCTCCCTCGCGTCGCGTGGCCGGTGCCGCGCCCATTATGGTCCCTGCGGCCCCCCGCCCACGGGTCCGCGCGCCGCTCCGCGGGTGGATACGCTGGTGATGAGCGGGCTGCTCACAGGCGAGCGCCTGCGCCGAGGAGGGTTCATGAAGACCGTCATCCGTCGTTCCGCCGTTCTCCTTGCCGCGCTCGGCCTGGCGGCGTGCACCCCGACAACCCCGCCCAGTGGCACCCCGACGCCGTCGCCCACCTCGGCGACCGCGACGGCGTCCCCCACCGGGACGGCGTCACCGACCGCCGCGACACTCACGGTCGAGGTGTTCTTCGACAACAGGGTGGAGAACCCCGGTGCGGCCGACTGCTCGGCGGTCTTCCCGGTGGAGCGCCAGGTCCCGGCGACGGCCGACACGGCGGCAGCGGCGCTCGAGGAGCTGCTCGCGGGTCCCGCGCCGGAGGAGGCCGCGGCCGGGTACTCGTCGTGGTTCTCGGCGGCGACCGCTGGCGCCCTCCTCGGTGTCCGGGTGCAGGGCAACACCGCCTACGTGAATCTCTCCGATCTGCGGCAAGTGATCCCGAACGCCGGGACGTCGTGCGGCAGCGCCCAGTTCATGGCGTCGCTGGACACCACCGTCACCAACGCGACCGGGGCCGGCAGGGTTCTCTATGCGTTCGACGGCGATCCGGCCGCGTTCTGGGACTTCGTGCAGGTCGGGTGCGGTTCCTTCAACGACGACTGCGACCCCGCCCCGTTCGTCGGGCTCACGCCGTGAGCCCAAATCCTTCCGGGGCAAAGGGTTGGCATCGTATGTTCACAGGTGTCGGAAAGGAGAGCGACAGTGAACGCTGAGCAGTTCGAGAAGATGAAGAGCGGGGCCGGGTTCATCGCGGCACTGGATCAGAGCGGCGGCTCCACCCCGAAGGCGCTGCGGCTCTACGGCATCCAGGAGAGCGAGTACTCCAGCGACGCGGAGATGTTCGAGCTCATCCACCAGATGCGCACCCGCATCATGACCAGCCCGGTGTTCAACGGTGACCGGATCATCGCGGCGATCCTCTTCGAGGACACCATGGACCGCGAGATCGCGGGCCAGCCCACCGCGGACTATCTCTGGAACGTCAAGCGCATCGTTCCCATCCTCAAGGTGGACAAGGGGCTCGCGCCCCTCATCAACGGCGTGCAGCTGATGAAGCCGATCAGTGGACTGGACGACCTGCTCCGGCGGGCCCGCGAGAAGCACATCTTCGGCACGAAGATGCGCTCCGTCATCAAGCATCCGGGGTCCGGGGTGAACGCATTGGTGGCCCAGCAGTTCGCGGTGGGGAAGCAGATCATCGCCGCGGGCCTGGTGCCCATCCTCGAGCCGGAGATCGACATCCACAGCCCGCACAAGCGCGCCGCCGAGGACCAGCTGAAGGTCAAGCTGCTTCAGGGGCTGGCGGACCTCGGCCCGGACGAGTACGTGATGTTCAAGCTGACGCCGCCCGAGGTGGACGACTTCTACGCGGACCTGGTGGCGCACCCGAACGTCCTCCGCGTGGTCTTCCTCTCCGGCGGGTACAGCCGCGCCGAGGCCAACGCGCGCCTCGCCCGCAACCACGGCGTGGTGGCGAGCTTCTCGCGCGCCCTGACCGAGGGGCTCACGGCACAGCAGACGGACGAGGAGTTCAACGCGCTGCTAGACGAGTCGATCGCGAGCATCGCGGCGGCATCGGCGACCTGAGCGGGGATCGGGCGGCGAGACGTCCTGTCCAGTCGGCGTCGTCGGGACTAGCCTGTGGGTATGCCTGAACTGCGCTCCCGCACCACGACCCACGGACGGAACATGGCCGGCGCCCGCGCCCTGTGGCGGGCGACCGGCCTCAAGAACGAGGACTTCGGCAAGCCGATCATCGCGATCGCCAACTCGTTCACCCAGTTCGTTCCCGGCCACGTCCATCTGAAGGACATGGGCCAGCTGGTGGCGGGCGCGATCCACGAGGCCGGTGGTATCGGCCGCGAGTTCAACACGATCGCGGTGGACGACGGCATCGCCATGGGCCACTCCGGCATGCTGTACTCGCTGCCCAGCCGGGAACTGATCGCCGACTCCGTCGAGTACATGGTGAACGCGCACCAGGCGGACGCGCTCGTCTGCATCTCCAACTGCGACAAGATCACCCCCGGCATGCTGCTCGCCGCCCTGCGGCTGAACCTGCCCACCGTCTTCGTCTCGGGCGGTCCGATGGAGGCCGGACGGGTCATCGTGGGGGAGGACGGCACCGTCCAGTCCCGCCTCGATCTCGTCGACGCCATGGTCAAGGCCGTGGATCCCTCGGTCTCGGACGACCTCCTGCAGCAGATCGAGGAGAACGCCTGCCCCACCTGCGGCTCCTGCTCGGGCATGTTCACCGCGAACTCGATGAACTGCCTGCTTGAGGTCATCGGCCTCGCGCAGCCCGGCAACGGCTCGACCCTCGCCACCGCCGCGGCGCGGAAAGAGCTCTTCCTGGGCGCCGGCCGCCTCGTCGTCGACCTCACCAAACGCTTCTACGAGGACGGCGACGAGACCGTGCTGCCACGCTCGATCGCGACGAAGGAGGCGTTCGCGAACGCCATGCGCGTGGACGTGGCGATGGGTGGCTCCACCAACACCGTCCTCCACATTCTCGCCGCCGCCCGCGAGGCGGGCGTGGACTTCACCCAGGCGGACATCGACGCCATCTCCCGGGTCACGCCCTGCATCTGCAAGGTGGCGCCGAGCTCCCACCAGTACTACATGGAGGACGTGCACCGCGCCGGCGGCATCCCCGCCATCATGGGCGAGCTGTACCGCGCCGGGCTCCTCGAGGAGGCCCACGCCGTCCACTCGCCGGACCTGCGGACATGGATGGAGACCTGGGACATCCGCTCGGGCCACGCCTCGGCGACGGCGGTGGAGCTCTTCCACGCGGCACCCGGCGGGGTGCGCACCACCGAGGCCTTCTCCTCCACCAACCGCTGGCAGACCCTCGACCTCGACGACGTCGCGGGCTGCATCCGTTCCGTCGCCCACGCTTACACGCAGGACGGCGGTCTCGCGATCCTCACCGGCAACCTCGCGCCCGACGGCTGCATCGTCAAGACCGCGGGCGTCCCCGAGGACCAGTGGGTGTTCCGTGGCCCCGCGAAGGTGACCGAGTCGCAGGAGGAGGCCGTGGAGGCGATCCTGGGCGGGCGGATCGTGGCGGGTGACGTCGTCGTCGTCCGGTACGAGGGTCCCCGGGGTGGGCCCGGCATGCAGGAGATGCTCTACCCCACGGCCTACCTCAAGGGCACCGGCCTCGGGCCGAAGTGCGCGCTCATCACGGACGGCCGATTCTCCGGCGGCTCCTCCGGACTTTCGGTCGGCCATATCTCCCCGGAGGCCGCGTCGGGCGGAACAATCGGGCTCATCGAGGACGGCGACATGATCTCCGTGTCGATCCCCGACCGTTCCATCACCCTCGAGGTGGACGACGCCGTGCTGGCCGAGCGCCGCGCGCGCGCGGATGCGGCGGGATGGCGGCCGGCGAACCGGCAGCGTGAGGTGTCCGCGTCGCTGCGGATCTACGCCTCGCTCGCGCTCTCCGCGGACAAGGGCGCTTCCCGGCACATCGAGTGACGGGTCCCGGTCGCGGGCGGGCTCCAGCCCTCGGACGCACGGAGTGGGTGGGCACCCACACCCGGACGCACCGAGTGGGTGAGCACCCACGCCCGGACGCACCCAGGGCGCTTACTGACGGTTTGGCGGGGCCGAATGCGTGTGGAGTGTTCCACCGGGGGTGCGGCAACAGACGTTGACGGTCCGCTAGCGGCCGCGCGGCTTGGACCTCGCCACCGGCTTCCCCCGCGAGTCCACGCGCGGCGCCGTTCCCGCGGCACCGCCCTGCCTGGTCCCCGCGGCTCCCCTTGTTCCCGCTGAGCCGCCCTGCGTCTGGCCCCCGGATGCCGCGCCGAGCCCTGCGGGGTGCTTCTCCTCCGTGCCGATGCGGATGCCGAAGCGCGGCAGCACCACGCGGTGCACCAGCAGCACCAGGACCGTGGCGGCGAGGGCGGCTCCGAAGACGAGGAGGGCGCTGCCGAGGGTGGTCATGAGTGTCGGATCGATGATCATGACCACCGCGAGGGTGAGCATCAGCATGCCACCCACGAGCTTCAGGACCCGGCCGTGCTTCTCCTCGAGCTTGCTGGCCCGCAGGGTGACCACCGCCGTCCCGAAGACCGCGAGTTCGTCGAGCTGGTAGATGACCATGTACAGCAGGAGCAGGAGGACGAAGGTGGCGGCTCCCACACCCTGATCGGCGAGGATGTTCGTCCACAGCACGGGGAACCCTGCCGTGCAGGCGAGCTCCACCACGGAGACGCCCGCGGCGAGCGCGACCGTTCCCGTCACCAGCGCGGGCATGGAGTCGGCACTGGCGGTCACGGACCGGATCCGGCGGTAGATGCCCGGCTTCTTCTCGTCCGGGATGGTGAACGAGATGCCCTCCCGGAACCAGAAGTAGTCCTTGATGTTCACGAGCGCGAAGGCGAGGGCCACGAGCGCCACCAGCACGCGAACCCACGGTGCAATGGAGACGATGGTCAGGAAGGTGAACATCCCGGCGATGAAGAGCGCGTACACGAGCGCCGTCACGGAGATGAACACGAGACCGATGATGACCGTCTTGCGTCGCGAGCCGGTCCGGAGCGTGAGTGCCAGCAGGACCGTCAAGACCCACAGGGAGCAGGGGTTGAAGCCGTCCACGAGGGCGATCAGCGCCGTGGTGACGACCAGCGACTGGTGCGTGGTGTCGATGCGGCCGAAGAGGGGCAGCTCGATGTATCCGGGCGGCGGTTCGGCCGGCCCCGGGTTCGCGGGGTCCGTGGGGGCGGGGGTCGGCGACGGCGACGGCGAGGGAGACGGGGCGTCGGCGATGACACCGGCTCCGGCGTCGGGGCAGCCGTCCGCGACGCAGGCGGCGACGGCCCGCTCGACGTCCGCCTGGATCGCGTCACTCCACCCGACCCAGTAGTCCGTTCCGAGGAACAGGGTGGGCACGCCACTCGGCTCGAATCCGAAAGCCTCGGCCATGGCGGTGAACGGTGCGACGTTCTCCGGATGCTTCCAGACCTCGAAGTCCCGGACGGTGAAGGCGGGGTAGCGGTCCTGCAGGCTGGCGAGGACGGGCTTGGCGGCCGCGCAGTGGGGGCAGCCGTCGCCCCAGAAGAAGTAGAGGACCGCTCCGTCGGAGTCGTTCGCGGCCGGCTGGATCGCGGGAACCATCGCGGGAACCGGCGTGGCTCCCGGCTGTGCCGCGGCAGCCGGGACAGCGACGATGGCGACGAGCAGCAGAGCAAGCGCCGCGAACCACCTGCGCACCATCGTCATCCCTTCAGCCGGGTCACTCCCCGCCACGGTCGGCGGCCCAGTCCGGAGGCTAACACGGCCCTCGGGGCCCCCTCTGGGACGTTCCGCCAGGGGGTGCATGGCAACAGATTCTGGCAACTTCACTGGAGCGCGGTCGCGAAGGCGTGCCATGGTGAATGTGTTCGAACGATCCGTTCGGACACGTCGCAAGACGGGTACAAGGCCGTGCATGGGCGCCGGCCCCCGGTGTTCCTGCACGGGAGAAGAAAGGAACACCATGTACATCAGTCCGGAAGCCAACCCCGCCTCCGAGCGCTACGCCGCGGATACCGACAGGACCCGCGCCGCGCTGGGGCGTGCCATCACGTTCTCGCTGATGGCTATCCTGGCCCTCGGTCTCGCGGCCGCCGCGGATGTCTTCGGGCCGCTCGATGCCGGTGCCGTCGCGGGGCTCGTCATGGCCGGGATCGGCGTCGCGCTGGCGCTGGCCCCCTCGCGCATCAGGAGCTGACCTGCAGCCGCACACACCCCTGCCGGTGCCGGCATCCGGGTGACTGCGAAGAAGCAGGGTGTCGTCGAGGATGACGGCGCTTTTTTGTTGCCCGCGCGCCGGCGGGACCGGGCACGATGGAGCCATGGACGAGTCACTCCGCAGCATCGTGGCGAGCAGGGAGTGGCGTGGCGGCGCCGTCGTCGACGACGACGTCCGGCTCGAGGAGATCCCGGCGGCGGTCCGGGAGCCCGAAGGGGTCGTGTGGATCGACCTGCTGCGTCCGACGGCGGAGGAGCTGGGGCGGCTGGCCGGTGAGCTCGGCATCCCGCCCACGCAGGTCGAGGACGCCCTCGCCCCCTTCGAGCGGCCCAAGGTGGTCCGCTACGAGTCGCACGTCTTCTTCACGGTGTACGCGACGTGGCTCGCGCCGCGCGATCCGGAGCGGCCGGAGGTGGCGCGCCTGCGCGCCGCACGCATCTCCGGGGTGGTCCTGCCGCGCGCCCTCGTCACCATCCGGATGGACGAGGACTTCGACATGGCGCCGGTGCTCAGGATCTGGGAGGAGAACGTGCACCTGTTCCGCCACGGCTCGGGAGCCCTGGTGCACGGACTGCTGGACCATGTCGTGGACGGCCACTTCGCCACGATCCAGCAGCTCGACGACGTCATCGAGGATCTCGAGGACGTGCTGTTCGAGGAGCGGCGGACCGGCCCGGAGTTCGCCCGCGATGTCTTCGTGCTGCGGCGCGACCTCGTGGAACTGCGTCGCATGGTGCTGCCCATGCGGGAGGTGGTCAGCGGGCTGCTGCGCCGCACCCCGGGCCGGGCAACCGAACTCGACGCCTGGTTCGACGACCTCTACGACCACGTCCTGCGCGCCTCGGAGTGGACGGAGTCCCTGCGCGACATGGTGACGTCCATCTTCGAGACCAACCTCTCGCTGCAGGACGCCCGTCTGAACGAGATCATGAAGAAGCTCGCGGCCTGGGCCGCGATCATCGCGGTGCCCACCGCCATCACGGGGTGGTTCGGGCAGAACGTCCCCTACCCGGGTTCGGAGCACACGAGCGGCCTCTGGATGAGCGTGCTGGCGATCGTGCTCGTCTCGAGTGTGCTCTACCTGACGTTCCGGCGGCGGGAGTGGCTCTAGCGCCCGAGCGGTTCAGAGACGATCCCACTCGTGGACGGGCGTGTTGGTGTGGCTGCGTGCGGCGTACTCGAGCGTCATGCGCCGCAGGGCCTCCCAGCGGTCCAGTCCGCGTGACTCCAGCGCGTGCACCGCGTCCACCTGCCACCAGGCGCCGTTGTGGCCGGTGGTGCAGCGTCCCTCGATGATGCCGAGCAGGCGCTCACGAACGTCGTCGTTGACCCCCCACATCTGCAGTCCCTCGTGGGCGAGCGGCAACAGCCGGCGCAGGACGAGTTCGCCGACCGGCACCGTTCCCATCCCCGGCCAGTAGACTCCCGCATCCATTCCCCTCATCGCCGCCGCGGTGAAGTTCTCCTCCGCGGCCCCGAAGGACATGCGCGACCAGACGGGCCGGTCCTCGTGGGCGAGGGCGCGCAGCGCCCCGAAGTAGAAGGCGCCGTTGGCCATGATGTCCACCACGGTGGGGCCGGCGGGCAGGACGCGGTTCTCCACCCGGAGGTGCGGGCGGCCGCGCACGACGTCGTACACCGGGCGGTTCCACCGCCACACGGTGCCGTTGTGGAGGCGCAACTCCTGCAGTGACGGGGTCAGGCCGGCCGCCAGTTCCGCGACCGGGTCCTCGGCCTCCACGACGGGCAGGAGGGCGGGGAAGTAGCGGAGGTTCTCCTCGAAGAGATCGAACACGCTGGTGATCCACCGTTCGCCGAACCACACGCGTGGACGGACGCCCTGCGCCTTCATCTCCGCGGGCCTCGTATCGGTGGCCTGGGTGAACAGCGCGATCCGGGTCTCGCGCCACAGCTCCCTGCCCAGGAAGTACGGCGAGTTCGCGCCCAGCGCCACCTGCGCGGCGGCCAGGCACTGGGCCGCGTTCCACGAGGCCGCGAACTCGCTGGGGCTCACCTGGAGATGGAACTGGACCGAGGTGCAGGCCGCCTCGGGGGCGATGGAGTCCGCCCACAGTTCGAGGGACTCCCGCTCCCCGTGGATGGTGATGTGCAGGTCCTCGCCGCGCGCCTGCAGCATCTGCTCGTCGAGCAGCGCGTAGCGGGGGTTGGCGCTGATGGCTTCCGGGCTCAGGTGTTCCGGCCGGAGCGTGGGCAGGATGCCGATCATCATCATCCCGGCACCCTCGGCCTGCGCTCTCTCCTCGGCGGCATTGAGCTGGTCACGCACCTCACGCTCGTACTCCGCGACGCCGTTACCCTTCAGGATCCGCGGCGGGATGTTGATCTCGAGGTTGAAGCGGCCGAGCTCGGGCACGAACGCGGGGTTGTCGATGCTCGCGAGGATCTCGGAGTTGCGCATGACCGGGTGACCGGCGTGGTCGATGAGGTTCAGTTCCACCTCCATCCCCGTGAGGGGGAGGTCGAACTCGAAGAGCTCCCGGTGCAGCATCTGCGCCAGAACGTCCAGGCAGCGATGCACCTTCTCCCGATAGCGCTTGCGGTCCTGGCGGGAGAAGCTCCGGTCGGACACGTCCTTGCCCATGCGCCAAGCGTGCCGCAAACGCGGGTGCGCGTCGAGGGATCGGGATCCCGTGCAGCGATGGTGTCACCGGCGGAGATGGGCAGCCGGTGATGGCGGCGTCGCGGGCAGGAGAGGTGGGCCCCGTGGGGCTCGAACCCACGACCTACGGATTAAAAGTCCGCTGCTCTGCCAACTGAGCTAGAGGCCCGCGCCCGGGGCGACCACGCTCGGGGCGTGGTCACGCGCAGGGCACCCCCATGGTATCGCCGGGCCGCGGACTCACGGAATCGGGGCGGGAGGGTTGACCGTCCCACACGCCACCCGCTCACAATAGGTGTGCACCCGCCCACCCCGCCCACCCCCAGGACACCGTGACCCGCACCCCGCCACGCCGGCCCGCCCGCCTCGACGAGGCCGGCGCGGAGGCCCTCGTCGGCGCCCCCGACCCCGCGGACGCCGCGTCCCTCGCACACGAGACGGCACGGGCGATCGTCGATGGCGGCCGCGGACGGGCCGACGACGCGGCTCTGGTGGAGCGGCTCGTCCGGCTGGTGGAGACCGAGGGGCTGGAGACGATCGCGGAGTTGTGGGCGGGCTCGCCCGCGGACACGCTGCCCGGCACGCTCTGGCGCCTCTACGTCATCAGGGAATGGGTGCGGCGGGATCCCCGTCACATCGTGGTGAACTACCAGCGGGGTCTGGCCCTCGCCGAGGTCGCCGGGGTCATCGCGGGTGTCGCGGACACCCCGGGCCCGGAGGACGTGACGCGGACGGCCGACCGGATCCTGTCCGGGGTGTTCGACGGAGACCTCGACGTGGCGCTCGACCGCGCCTCCGCCTTCCTCAAGGTTCTCGCCGCCGGCAGTGCCCTCGCCGCGGACTCCCTCGACGCCACGGACGACGGACTGTCCGCGCGGGTCACGCAGCGTGCGGGCAACCTGCTCAACACGGCCGAGGAGCTCCGCCGGGCAGCGGCGATGGCCCGGACCGGCACGCTCGAGTGACGGCGGCAGGCCCGTGATCGCCGTCGCCCGCACCCTTGCCGCCGCCGACCGCGCGGCGGTGCTCGCGCTCCTCGACCGCGTTGCGGCCCACGACGGCGTCCCCGCCGTCGGCGAGGTGGGCCTTCTCGAGCTGCGGGCCGCCACCGGCCGCGCCACCC
>JALHDK010000043.1 GCA_022838965.1 Actinomycetales bacterium
AACGGCGGCGTCTGGGGACGCCGCCTCACCGGCGTGCTCGTCAAAAAGTTCGATTCCGCCGCCACGCCGCTCCTCCAGTTCCGCTACAAAGGCGATCCGATGGCCATCGTATCCCTCGCCTTCGGCACATACGCCTTCTCGTTCTCCGAGATTTTCAACACCCACGTGCGTTTCGGCAAAGGCCAAGCCGCCACGGTCGACAACACCTGGCGCGTTTGGACCGGCATCCCGTCCGACAGTGCCGGAGAACTGCCCCTTACCCAACGCACCACCCTCCCCCCCGCCCCGATCCGCATCGGCTCACGCAAGGGCCGGGACCAGACCGGGCTCCACAGCGCACTCCACTTTGACGACATCGCCTGCGGCCCCGCCGTCGGCCCCAACCGCCCCTTCGCCTTCAAAGCCGACTATACCGACCCGGACGGCGTCGCCGAAGTCGTTTACGCCCTTCTCCAAGGCCCCGCCGCGTTCGACAACCGCCCCGTCGAGGAACAGCAGAAGGTCGTGTGGCTACCCGCCAAAAACAGTGCGGTGCTCCAACCCGACCTCGCCGCAATCCCCGACGGTGTCCACCACCTCCTCGTCCGGGCCCGCGATACGCGGAACCTCTGGTCGCACCCCGCCGATGTGCCCTTCATGCTTGACCGCGCCCAACCCGCCGTCAGCCACGCGGTCAACGCCGTCGAGAAATACAACGGCAGCAGCCTCACGCTCACCATCACCGACCCCGTCGGGGCGTGGCACGGCCTCGTCGTCGAACTCCTCCAAGCCCGCCACGCCCTCCCCGAGGAGGTGGGCCACCGTCCGACGGCGGGGCGGGCGTGGGCCGTGATCGGCGACGTCGCCGCCCTCACCGAAACCCTCGCCACCGCGATGACCGACCTGCTGCCCCCCGAACCCCCGGAACACAAACGCCTCACCCTCGCCCGCACCCTCACCACCTCCCTCGCCGTCGAAGCCCGCGAAGTCGCCCGCCTCGCCGCCACCGCCACCGACACCGACCCCCTCACCACCCAGACCGGACCCCGGACCACCGGCATCGTCACCGTGCCCCGGCCCAGCCGGCTACCCGACGCCGTCACCAACCTCGCCCACCTGCTCACCGTCGAGCGGGCCTCCGTCCCCGACCTCCTCGCCGTCACCCGGGTCCTCGCCCAGACCAGTCGCGCCGCCGCGACCGCGCTCACCACCGCCGCCGAGGTGTCCGGGATCCCCGACCATCTCACCGCCACCGCGGCGGCCCTGCAGGCGCACGCCGACCGTCTCGCCGCCGCGGTCACCACCCACCAGACCCTGCTGGGATCCCTCACCCCCGGCTCGCCGCTGCTCATCGCCCAGGCCCGGGAGATCGGCGCGATCGCCGTCCCCGGACTCCGCACCCTCTGTGGGCGGCCCGCGGCTGCGGAGGCCGCCTCCCCCCACCTCCTCGCCTACGCCGACACCCTCCCCACCCTCACCGCCGCCATCCGCCGGGAGTTCGCGGACCTGGACACCCGCGGCCTCATCCTCATCCGCGACCGCTCCGACGACGCCGCGCCCGGGTGGCGGCGCACCACCTCCGAGGACCTCCACACCCTCATCAGCCGCCTTGATGACGCCGTCGCCGCGGCACGAACCGCCCCACCCCCCATCCGGGCCACCCCCACCGTGACGATCCCGCCGGCCCGGGTCGCGGCCGCCGGCGCGTTCCTCGACCTGCAAGCCGCGCTCCGACGCCGGCAGCACGCCCTCCGACCGGTGCGGCCCGCCCACCCGATGCTCAACTCCTCCGGCCCCGTCCCCGGGCGGTGACCACCATGACCGCGCCCCCGGGCTACGAGACTGACGGGGCGGAGCTCGACGCGCTCGTCGACCAGGTCCTCGGCACCCGCCCCCGCCCCATCAACTGGGCCCGCCTCACCGAACCCGACCTCTCCGAACAGTGGGAGGCCCTCGACACCTGGGTGCGGTGGCTCGTCACCCGCTACTGCCTCGACCACCGCGAGATCCCACCCTGCTGGGCCGAGCACGGTGACCTCCTCGAAGAACTCTCCGCCCTCCACACCGCCCACCAAGCCGCCTACGACCCCACCGGACCACCGTCAGGACCGTCCGAGTGGCACCAGGTCCTCGCCAACACGAGGGCACGGTTGCAGCTGTGGGTGGCGCGTACCGGCTGCCGCGCCACCGAGCACCGCCCCCCGGTCCCACCCGCATGGGCCGCACTGGTTCGACGCGGCCACGAGCAGGCGACTTAAGAACACGCCCGGAGCGGCAAATGCGTGCGTGTTTTGTGCGGGGAGGCATCGGGCCACGATGTCAGACTGAAGCGCATGGAAGCCGCCTCGCTCGTCGCCAGTCTGATCTCCGCGTTGGCCACAGCGGTACTTGGCGTCTTGGCGATTCGTCTCACTCGCAGCTCGAATGGCAATACGGCCGAACGGGCCATCGGGGACTTGGCCAACTCGCTAGCCCGACTCCGAGTTGAGTACCCGGAGGCCATCGCCGTGGCGCGACGGTGGCAATCTGAGGACTGGGAGCGGCTCTACGCCGACCGAGAGAGCTCCCACCTCCTCCTGCGCTACTACAGCTACGTCGAAGTGGGACTTGAATTCTGCAACACCACGTTGCGTGCGCGGGACGCGAGGCAGATCAGCAGCGAGGCCTTCGGTGGGCATTATGGCCGGTTGACCCGCTACTTCCTCACCGAGAACTGGCCCATCGTGGACCAGATGCTGCAGGCGCCTTACCTCTCGACCTACATCCGTGAGGAGGTCGCCCGGGGAAGGGTCGAGGGATGGGACTGGGCGTTCCGTCCGAACACGCGAGACTCATCGCGTGATTCGACCGGACCCGTATCTGGTGGTCGGGCACGTCGCCGGACAGTGCTGTGCCTCGCGTCGCGCACCTCGCGGCAGAAGAGGATGTCAACGCTCCTTGGTGACGTCGGTGGCTAAGTCAGCTCGAGTCGGCTGCGAATCAGGGACGCTGGTGGGGTACGTCGGCGAGTGACTGGGCGATCCGAAGCCGAACTGACAACCGCAGTACCCACACGCAAGGTCGCCGTGCCGCCGCCGGCGTCGGCGCTCTGGCGTGTCTTGCGGGGTGGATCAGCTGAGGCGTCACCAATCCGTCGTCAGCGTTTTGTGCGCCGAGCATCGAATCAGGGTGCGCATTCTTGCCTCTTCAGCTCGTTGCGGAAGACCCGCCGACATGCTCCGCAGGGACCGGCGTGAAAACGCCGTCTCGATAGACGAGGAACCCCCGCGAGGGGTCCGCGTCGATGTTCGTACTGACCTTCGACGATCCGTCCACGACAGCATGAGTGCCGTCGGCGTTCACCAAAAACGGCGGGCCGACACGCCTAGTTATCAGGCTTCCCGGCCAGACCACAACGGTCCCCTCGCCAGCCGCAACGTCTTGGAGCCAGTCTTCGTCGAACGTTCCACCGAGTATCACCAGACCGCTGTTTGTCACTGGGAATCCGCCTGTCCCTTGAATGTGCAGGGAGCCCTCGGCTTCGACTTCGACTCGGCCAGTCACGGTTCCTTGGACGAGGAGGTGGCCCCCTCCGACGACCCGCGAGTTACCAGACAGGTGCCCCTGAATTGTCAGGCTGTCGCTCACCGTCAGGTCGTCGGCAATCTCACCCTGCAGAATCCGCGTCATGGCCTCAGTATCGCTCAGGCCACGAACATTCTTGGTGAGCGCCATCCTGAGCATTGCGGTTCCGGGTGCTTTCCCCGAAGATCCCGCCGGCTTCGGCTGCGCCCGGGGCGGAGGTGCCTCCCATCTCCAACAGGGGCGAGCGACGATCCATCGCGCATGCCAAGCTCTGTCGTAGGCCCATGCGACTCTGGGCCATGAGCGGACGAGCTCTCACGCATCGGCACGACAGCGGGCACGTGGGTGCCGTCGTTGACAGGGTTGTTTCTGATGCCGACGAACACGAATCGTTGGTCGGCGACCTTCTGACGCAGTCCGGAACGGAGGGGTAGCGCATCTCGTCACGGAGTTTGTGCTCGGCCACGGCGGAGCCCGCGGGACAGCCCCATCGGCATTGTGACCAGTCATTTTCGTTCGCCCACCACGCGAGCAGATCCCGCACGCCGAGAGTGCGCACCCTCACACCTCCCTTGAAGGACGACAGCCCCGTCCTGACCTGGAGGCACCCCGTGACCACCCCGCCCGCGACGCCCACCCTCCGCGACCGCGCCCTCGCCTACGCGAACGCCGGGATCCCCGTATTCCCCTGCATCCCCGGCGGGAAGACCCCGCTCACCGCCAACGGCTTCCACGACGCCACCACCGACCCGGGCATCGTCACCGGGTGGTGGCGGTGGCGCCCCGAGGCCAACATCGCCACCCCCACCGGCACCACGACGTTCGACGTCCTCGACGTCGACATGCGACCCAACGGGACCGGCTACCCCGCCTACCACCAGGCCAAGCAGGCTGGTCTCCTCGACGGGTGGATCCGCGCGGTCCGCACCCCCTCCGGCGGGCTCCACCTGCACTACCCCGGCTCGGACCAACGCAACGGCACCCTCCCGGGCCTGCACCTCGACTTCCGTGGCACCGGCGGGTACGTCCTCCTGCCCCCCTCGCTGGGGCAGTGCAAGGCCTACTCCCGCCGCTACGAACTCCTCGAGGTCAAACCCGGGCCCGGTCGCCCCCTCGACTGGGCGGCGGTGACCGCGCTGCTGAAACCGCCGACTCCTCGCCAGGAGCGGGCGGTGCCAAGCCATCGTGACGGCGTCGACCCGGTCCCGTGGCTCGCCGCGCATGTCGCCCGGCAGCCCGAGGGTAACCGTGACAACGCGCTGTTCTGGGCCGCGTGCCGTGCCGCCGAGCACAACGCCTCCGACTTCGAACCCCTCATCGCCGCCGCCGTCACCGCCGGGCTCCCCGAACGGCAGGCTGCCCGGACTGTGCAGTCCGCTCGGGACACGATCGCCCGGACCACCTTCCACCCCACCCAACCGTCCCAGCCGGCAAGCCCGGCCGTGCTGGCCCGTTGAACAGGAGAACCCATGACCGCCGCGCCAAACTCCGCCCCGCCCCAGCGTCTGCTCCTCTCGGTTGCCGAGGTCGCCGCCGAACTCGGTTGCGGCCGCGACACCGTCTACGCCCTCCTCAGCTCCGGCGCGCTGCCCTCGGTCCGGCTCGGCGGTCGGCTGCGCCGCATCCGCCGCACTGACCTCACCGCCTACGTTGAATCGCTCGGTGCCAGCTGCCCATCGCGTTGAATTCGGCGACGCCTACCACTTCACAGTTGCGGCAGCGGCAGCCCGAATCCGTTGGTCTCCGCGGATCGCTCGTCGCGACCGTCGCGGGAGCCCCCGGAACTTGCATCCAACCACTGTGGCATTTGCTTCGTTCGTGGGACAGGATCGGGAGGGCTGTCACCACCTCCATGCACATAGAGGATGGTTTCGCGAACCCACCGGACGCAGTTCTCCATTGCCGGGATGAGAGGACCCCTCCGATGCTCCCCCTCTACGATCGCGACGGGCGCAATCGGGAAGTCTTTCAAGGTCGCCTCTACGAGGCCAAGGTCAGCAACTCGCGGGAACTTCATTCGAAGTAGGACGGCGCCGTCGACGATCGTGCGCATATCAAGATCCAGCACCTCGTCGGGGCTCCCGAGGGCCTCTAGCGCCTCCTTGTGAGCGGACGTGTCCACAGCGAAGTGTGCTTCGCCGATGTGCACCTGACCTTCGGGGAAGCTCGGTCGAACCGCCAGCCTAATGCCGTCGCGGTGCTTGTCGGCGTTCGACATCACGCTCAGTAGGTCGAGCGGGTGTGGAGGCCATGAGAGGGCCATGTGAGCGAACGGTTGAACTGCCCTGACGCGGCCCACGACATCGACTGGGAGACCGCCGAGTCTCTGCTTCGCCGTCTTCGCCCATTCCTTGCTCTGGAGGACGACGGGAAACGCGTTCTTTCTCAGCGCGGAGTCGGAGGCGCCAGAGGCGACTCCTATGGCGTGGACCAAGTTGTCAAGGGCAGACCGAGAGTCCTGCACGCAAGAGCGAAGACTGGACTCCAGTGATTCCAGCGGCGCCCGGCGATGCAGACGCACCTTGAACTCGATCGCATGCAGCTCAGCATTGGCGACCTTCTCCACGGCGAGACCCTCTGTGTCGAGGTAGTCCTGCCACTCGTCTGCGTAGGCCCGGAGACTCCTCTTGGCAGCAGCGACCTTCCGGAGCGGAAGCACAAGGGGGTGTTCACCCTCGACATCATCCGGAGGGGACGTAATCACCATGAGCCGATCTTCTCGTACTTGCGGGCCCGATGTTGCCGACCCCCGGTCAGGGTGGTCAGTGGTCAGGGTGCCGGCTCGGGCAGCGTGAGAGCAGTTCTGCAAATAGACCACTTGCTTCTCCCTTGCGCCGTCGTAGTCGTGCGCACCAGCCGTTCTCACTGGAGTGTCAACCCAGATACAAACAGGGAGCCCACCATGACAGTCACCGCGAGCACCCGCCGCTTCTACCGCGTCAAGGAGGTCTCGACGATGACCGGCCTTCCCCCCAGCAGCGTCTACTGGCTCATCACCAAGGGCCAGATCCCGGCACGCAAGGTCGGCGGCACGGTCCTCATCCCCGCTTCCTGGCTGGACAGCGCCGCTTCAGCCGAGGCTGCCGCCGAAGCATCCTGACGTGGCCATCACGAAACGCAAGCTGCCGTCGGGGACGACGGCCTGGCGGGTGAGGATCTACCTGAACCAGCGCGTCGTCGCCGAACAGTCCTTCTCCCGGTTGTCCGAGGCACGGCGCTGGGAGGCGGACCAGGAGTCGAAGCTCCGGGCAGGAGAGTGGATCGACCCCAACCGCGGCAAGGTCACCTTCGCGGAAGTAGCCGAGGAGTGGCAGGCCTCCCGCGAGCATCTCGCCGTCCGCTCCCAGGAGACCACCCGCTTCCTGCTCAACCGGTACGTGCTCCCTAAGCTCGGCCGCCTGCCGGTCGCCGCGATCTCGTCCATCGACGTCGAGAACGTCCTCACCGCGATGACGAGCCGGGACCTGGCGATCGCCACCCAACGTCGCACCCTGTCCGTCATCCGGCTCGTGCTCCAGCGCGCTGTCGACGACAAGCGGCTGGCCGTGAACGTCGCCCAGCAGGTCAAGCAGCCCCGCGGGCCCGTCCGCCACGAACCCCGCTGGCTCACCGCCCAGGAACTCCAGGACCTCGTGCACGCGGTGCCGGCGCACTGCCGGCCCGTCGTGCTGTTCCTCGGACTGACCGGCGCGCGGTTCTCGGAGATGGCCGCCCTGACCGTCGGCGACGTCATCCAGACCCGCCACGGGCTCGGCGTGCGCATCCATCGCGCGGCACCACAGTCGAAGACGTCCAGCCGGGCGGTCATGGGGTCCACCAAAACGCACATCGCCCGGACTGTCCCGGTGCCCGCACCGCTCCTTCAGTATGTCGAGGAGCGGACCCGCCACGCCAAGAAGACGGACTACCTGTTCCCCTCCCCCACCGGGACGATCTGGACCAACACCAACTTCCGGCTCCGCGCCAAATGGTCCCAGTCCCTGAAGAAGGCAGGCCTGACCGGAACCCGCATCCACGACCTCCGTCACACGGCCGCCTCGCTCCTCATCGCGTCCGGCGCCGACCTGAAGTCCGTCCAGGGCTTGCTGGGCCACGCCAGCGGCACGATGACGATGGACCTCTACGGCCACCTCTTCGAGGACGCCCCGTGGCGCGCGATGGAGCACCTGCCGCACCTCGAACTGGGCGCCGGATCGGGCCAAGAAAACGTCAACCCGCCCGCCACTGGCCATTCACTGGCCACGCGGGCCGAAAACCGGGCCTCTGAACCCTCTGACCAGACGGACTCACCGGAAAACCACCCGGCCTGACCTGCGACGATGCTCCGGTGCCCCCGGCGCGATTCGAACGCGCGACACCCGCTTTAGGAGAGCGGTGCTCTATCCCCTGAGCTACGGGGGCCAGGCGATGCGCGACAAGTCTACCCGAGCGCGGGAGCTCGGCAGCGGGGCGGGTGGTCCCGCCCCGCCCGCCGGGGCACCGTCCCGCCCCGCCCGCCGGGGCACCTTACGATGATTCTCGTGCCCCATCGCAGCGTGCTCGCCCCCAACTACCGTCCCCTGGAGATCACCATCCGCAGCGGGCAGGGGGTGTGGCTCACCGATATCCATGGCAGGGCCTACCTCGACTGCCTCGCCGGATACTCCGCCGTGAACTTCGGGCACGCGCACCCGCGTCTCGTCGCGGCGGCTCACGAGCAGGTGGCGAGGCTGACGCTCATCTCGCGGGCCTTCAACCACGACCTCCTGCTCCCCTACGCCGAGGCCCTCACCACGCTCACCAACACGGAGACCATGCTCCCCATGAACACCGGCGCGGAGGCGGTCGAGACGGCCATCAAGGCGGCGCGCAAGTGGGGCTATCTGGTGAAGGGCGTTCCGGAGGGCCGCGCGGAGATCATCGTGGCCGCGAACTCCTTCCACGGTCGCACCACCACGCTCATCTCCTTCTCCTCCGACCCCGCCGCCCGCGACCACTACGGTCCCTACACCCCGGGTTTCGTCGTCGTGCCCTACGACGACGCCGGAGCGGTCGCGGCCGCCATCACCCCGGAGACGGTCGCCATCCTGGTGGAACCCATCCAGGGCGAGGCCGGGGTCATCATCCCGGCACCGACCTACCTCCCCAGTCTCCGCGACCTCGCCACGGCCAACGACGTCCTGCTGATCCTCGACGAGGTGCAGTCCGGCCTCGGCCGGACGGGCTGGACGCTGGACCAGGAGCGCGTCGGCGTCGAGGCGGACCTCACCACCCTCGGCAAGGCGCTCGGCGGCGGCCTGATGCCGGTGTCCGCCGTCGTCGGCAGGCATGACGTCCTGTCGCTGATGACGGTGGGCACCCATGGATCCACCTTCGGCGGCAACCCCCTGGCATGCCGGATCGGGACGGAGGTGGTGGCGATGCTGGACTCGGGCGAGTTCCAGCAACGCGCCCGCGATCTGGAGGGCCTCCTCGGGGATCGACTCGACGGCCTGGTCGATGAGGGCCTGCTGAGCGCCAGCCGCCACGTGGGCCTCTGGGCCGGCATCGACGCGAACCCGGAGCTGGGCCTCACCGGCCGCCAGATCTGTGAGGGGCTGCAGGCCCGCGGGGTCCTGGCCAAGGACACCCATGGTTCCACGATCCGCCTCGCGCCCCCGCTGGTGATTGAGCGCCACGAACTCGAGATCGCGCTGGACGCCCTCCAGGACACCCTGCGAGCCGCGCTGGGGTGACGCGGGTCAGCTCACTTCTGCCACGGGAACCGAGTGGGGAACTCGCCCTCGTCGTCGAGCTTCGCGGGCACCACGAGAACCGGGCAGTCCGAGTGGGCGATGACCGTCTGTGACGTCGAGCCCAGCAGCAGGCCGGCGAATCCGCCCCGGCCGCGCGTGCCCACCACGAGCAGGTCGACGGCGGTGCTGAACTCGGTCAGCAGGGCGGCCGGGCTGCCGTCGAGGGCGTGACGGCGGACCGTCAGCGTGCGATCGCCGAGCGCCTGGTCGACGGTGACGTTGAGCCCCTCCCGGACATCGGCGAGCAGTTGATCGCGGTCGATGTTGCCGGGGACCCACGCCATGGCGCCCGCGCCCTGCGCGATCGGGACGGCCGCCACAGCGGTCAGTTCCGCCCCCCACAGCTCCGCCTCCTGGATGGCCCGCTTGAGCGCCTTCTTCGCGGAGACGGACCCGTCCACGCCGACGACGATCCGCCGAACCGGGAGTCTCAGCGTGTGCTTCTCGCCGTGGACCGGCACGATCACCGTCGGGCAGTGGGCGCGTGGCGCGAGCGACGTCGACACGGTTCCGAGGAGACGATCCGCGAACGCCGTGCCACCTTCCTTCCCGATCACGATGAGTCCCGCCTGTCGCGACAGTTCGAGGAGCACGCCGGTCGAATCGCCCGGCTCCACCGCTGTGGTGATCACCACCCCGCTGCCCGCGGCGCGCGCGGCCGCGTCCGCGACCACCCGTTCCGCGCCCGCGCGGATCTGCTTGTCATCGATGGCGAGGTAGCCGCCGTCGAGAGTCGCGCCGGAGAAGGTCGGCAGGGAGTAGACGCACACGACGTGGACCCGCCAGCCCAGCTGCTTCGCCTCGGCGATGGCCCAGTCCACCGCCATCATGCTGGCTGTGGAACCGTCCACTCCCACCAGGACGACTGGCTCGTGAGTCATGTCACTCTCCTCACACGGGGGTCGTACGCTCCCATCCTTCCATGCAACGATCCGGAAGGGGCCGCGCCCGGGCGATCCCGTCACCCACCGCTCCACGACGGCGAGGACCCCCGGGAATCCCGGGGGTCCTGGCGCGGTTCTGGCCGATCAGGCGCCGTAGGGGCGGATGAAGACCGGGTTGGTCATGTAGATGGGGCCCGCCTGGAGCGGGACGCCCGGGCGGCGGGCGGCGATGTGCTGCCCGTTGCCGAGGTAGATCCCGATGTGACCCGGCTCCCAGATCAGGTCGCCCGGCCGCGCCTCGGACGCGGAGACCACCCTGCCGGCGTAACGCTGGGCGTCCGCGGTCCGGGGCAGGGAGATGCCGACCTGGGCGTACACGTACTGGGTGAAGCCGGAGCAGTCGAACCCGGCCGGCGTGGAACCACCCGAGACGTACGGCACGCCGATGTAGCGCATGGCGATGGACACGATGGACGCGCCGATGCCGGACGCCGGGGCATCCGCCACGGCGGTGCGGGAAGCTGACCGCGAGGACGTGGTGGCGACCGGCTCCGGCTCGGGGGCGGGCCGTGCCGTGGCGGACATCTCGAGAACGTCGAACTCGGCGTCCGCCGCAACCCGCACGGTCGGGGAGAGCGAGAGCGAGGCGAGCGCGGTGTCGGTGAGGGTGGTCGCGCCGGCCTTCGGGGTCGCGACATCGAAATTCAGCGGGGCGGCCGACGCCGTGGTGGCCACCATGGTGAGAACCAGAGCGGAGCACGACGCCAGGAGGGCTCCACGGCGCACGTCCGGGTTCACGGCGGCGGCGTCCATCAGGCCCGCAAGTGGGATGCGACGCGGAGCGCTGTGCTTGGCCCGGTCAACGGTGTTGGTCACGTGTGTTACCTCTCCTTGCCTACGAGGTGAGCTGTCGGGTGCGGGCGGAGTGTGTGCCCGGATCCGGTGGATCTGTACCCCGAGGGCCCTGCGGGCCCGGTGTGGTTCCCCCGTTCCTGTCATTGGCTTGATCAACCCGGTCTCACCGACAGGACTAGGCTGTGGCCGGGATTCCCGGTGGAGTGTTCCGGGAACACCTCAACGATATCGAATCGTTATCTGAAATGTCACGGTTGTGTCACGATTGTGAGCAAGCTCCCACCCCGGTCCCGGCGCGACCCCCTCAGGCCACGAACACGTGCTTCGCGACGTCGTCGGAGAGCTCCACGACCGTCCCCGCGGCACCCAGCCTGAGCCGGCGTCCACCGGCGACGTCGTCCACAGCGACGGCGCACCCCCGCCCCGCCGCGGCATAGGCCCGCACGAGGTCCACCTCCGTCTGGACCGGCTCGCCCAGCCGGACGAGGGTGTAGGCGCCCGCGGGGACGTGCAGGACGGCCCTCCCCGGCCGTGACACGCATCCCTGCGCGTCGCGTCCCAGCTCGCCCAGGCCCGGGACCGGGTTCCCGAACGGGTCGTGACAGGGGTCCACCACCGCCGCGACAATCCCCATCTCGGCCGCCCGGCTCAGCACGTGCTCCCAGCGGCAGGCCTCCTCGTGGACGAGTTCCAGCTCGAGACCCAGCACCTGCAGGAGAAGCAGTTCCGCCAGCCGGTGCTTCCGCATCACCCGCATGGCGTACCCGCGGCCGAGCGGGCTCAGTTCGATCACGCGGTCCTCGCGCAGCCGGAGGAGACCGTCCCGCTCCATCCTGCCGACCGTCTGGGACACGGACGGGCCCGACTGGTCGAGGCGCTCCGTCAGGCGGGCCCGCAGTGGCGGGATGCCGTCCTCCCCCAGTTCCCAGATCGCCTTGAGGAACATCTCGGTGGTGTCGATCAGCTCGCTCACGATGTGCCCACTCCCCTCGTTCGGGACCGTCCAAGGTCCGCCGTGACGCCCTCGCCGCGCTCGCCACGAGCGACCTGATGGGGACCTCCCACCGCAAAGCCCCGGTGAAGGACCTCGTGGCCCGGATCCAGGCGCAGCTCCTCGAGTTCTTCGCCGCCCCCGAAGGCTACGAGGTCATCCTGGGCAACGGCGGCGCGACGGCGTTCTGGGACGCCGCCACCTTCTCCCTTGTGCGCGAGCGCGCGGCCCACGGCGTGTTCGGTGAGTTCTCCGCGAAGTTCGCCGCGGCCACCAGCCACGCCCCGTTCCTCGCCGACTCCGTCGTCACCCGGGCCGAGCCCGGCAGCCTCGCCCTCCCCGCGCCGTCGGCAGAAGCGGACATCTTCGCCTGGCCGCACAACGAGACCTCGACCGGCGTTGTCGCCCCCGTCACGCGCCTCGCCGGCGACGGCCTCGTGGTCATCGACGCCACCTCCGCGGCCGGCGGGATCGCCGTGGACGTCGCCGGGGCGGATGTCTACTACTTCGCGCCGCAGAAGTCGTTCGGATCCGACGGCGGGCTCTGGCTTGCGCTCGTGTCGCCGGCCGCCGTCGCCCGCATCGAGGAGATCGCGGCCTCCGGCCGCTGGATCCCCGAGTTCCTCTCGCTCGAGGTGGCGTTGCGGAACTCCCGGGGGCACCAGACCCTCAACACGCCGGCCATCGCCACCCTCGTGCTGCTCGAGAACCAGATCGAGTGGCTCCTGGCCAACGGCGGACTGGCCTGGGCGGCGAGCCGCGCCCGCATCTCGTCGGACCACCTGTACGCGTGGGCGACGACGCGGGACTTCGCGACGCCGTTCGTCCGGGACCCGGCGTTGCGTTCCCCCGTCGTCGCCACCATCGACCTCGAGGGCGTCGACGCCGCCACGGTCATCAGCGTGCTGCGCGCCAACGGCGTGGTGGACATCGACGCCTACCGGAAGCTCGGCCGCAACCAGATCCGCGTGGGTGTCTTCCCGGCCGTCGACCCCGAGGACGTGCGCGCGCTCACGGCATGCCTCGACTGGGTGGTCGAGCGGCTGCGGGGAGGCGCGGCCTGACCGGCAGCCCGGTGGGGGTCAGACTCCGAGAGCAGCCTTGATCGGGCCGAGCACGAAGTAGATCACGAACGCGACCGCTGCGCCCCACATGAGGGGGTGCACTCCCCGCGCCCTCCCACGAGCGACGGCGATGAGCACGTAGGAGATGAACCCGGCCCCGATGCCCACGGTGATCGAGTAGGCGAAGGGCATGAGGACCATGGTGAGGAAGGCGGGGATCGCCACGCCGTAGTCGCGCCAGTCGATCCCGGACACCTGCATGACCATCAGGAAGCCGACCACCACGAGTGCCGGCGCCGCCGCCTCGGACGGAACCATGTCCACGAGCGGGGAGAGGAACGTGGCGAGGAGGAACGCGACCCCCGTCACCACCGACGCCAGGCCCGTCCGGGCGCCGTCTCCCACACCCGAGGCGGATTCGATGTACGAGGTGTTCGAGGACACCGATCCCGCACCTCCCGCGATCGCGCCGAGCGAGTCGACGACGAGGATCTGACGGGTCTTCGGGGGGTTCCCCTCCTCGTCCAGCAGACCGGCCTCCGCCCCCACCGCGACCATCGTGCCCATCGTGTCGAAGAAGTCCGCCAGCAGCAGCGTGAAGACCAGCAGGGCAACCGCGACGATTCCGATCCTGCCCACGGCCCCGAACAACGAGAACTGCCCGATCAGCGAGAAGTCCGGGACGGTGACGAACCGCTCCGGGATGGCCGGGCTGTTCAGCATCCAGCCGGTCTCGTTGACCACGGCCCCGGTCGCGTCCGTTCGCGTCCCGACCTTCGCCACCGCCTCGATGATCACCGCGAGGACCGTGCCGGCGACGATCGCGATGAGGAGACCACCGCGCACCTGGCGGACCATGAGGACGAGCGCGAGCACGAGGCCCACGACGAACACGAGCAGCGGCCAGCCGCTGAGGGATCCACCGACACCCAGTTCGACCACGGTGCCCGCGCCGCGGCGGATGAACCCCGCGTCCACGAATCCGATGAGGGCGATGAACAGGCCGATGCCGACGGAGATCGCCACCTTGAGTTCCCGTGGCACCGCCTTGAACACCGCCGTCCGGAAACCGGTGAGGACGAGCACCAGGATGATGATTCCCTCGAGGACCACGAGACCCATGGCATCGGGCCAGGCCATGCCCGGGAGGAAGGCGATGGAGTACGCGACCACCGCATTGAGACCGAGACCCGCGGCCAGCGCGAGGGGGAAGTTGGCGACGACGCCCATGAGAATGGACATCACACCCGCCACCAGCGCTGTCGCAGCTGCGACCGCCGGCAGATCCGGGACGTCACCGCCGCCGAGGAAGCTCCCCTCGCCGAGGCTCGCCTTCACGGTGCCGATGATGAGCGGGTTCAGCACGATGATGTAGCTCATCGTGAAGAAGGTGACCAGTCCGCCGCGGATCTCGGTGCCGACCGAGGAGCCCCGTTCCTGGATCCTGAACATGGTCTCCAGCCACTGGGGGTGTGGCGGAGCGGTGCGCGCTGCGCTGAGGGTTTCTCTCACGTGGCGAGATTGTGCCCGGCTGCGGGGATCGGTGCGGCGCGCGTTCATGTGGTGGGCTCGTGGGTGAGCCGTGACACAATGGCGTCGTGCACACGTCCCGTCGCCAGTTGCCGCCGGCGAGGATCCGCATGGTGCCGCTGACCCTCGTCGGGCTCGGGCTCTGGCTGGTGGCGCTCGTGGTTGTCCTCGTCCGCGGGGCCTCCCCGGATGCCCGCGACATCACCCTCGCGGGCATCGTGCTGGGCGTGCTCCTGCTGGCGTGGGCGGTCCGGATGGACCGCCGCCTCGACCGCACACCGCCTCAGGCGAGCAAGACCCGGGACGTCATGACGTGACGTCGGCCGGGGGCTGGACCACCACGGGGCGCTCCGCGCGTGAGACGAGAATCTCGAGGTCCCGCTCATCGATGACCGGCTGACTCTGAACCCATTCCCCTCCGGGTGCGGGCGCGTCGGTCTCCGAGTGCGCCCCGCAGCCATGGTCCATCGCGACAACACGGCCATCGGAGGGCGACCACTCGTTGGCGCACACCCCGAAGACGAGGCGGCCCGCGCCGGCCAGCTTGAGGAGGAAACCGCAGGTGGAGCACTGCCCCGCAGCGTGCCGCGCGCTCGCGGCACGGGGACCGTGCTCTCCCTCATACCAGCGGGTGAACGCGCGCGCCCGGCCCTCGGCGGACAGGACCCGGGGCCGGCCGAGTCCCAGCTCCCAGATGGCGAGCCGGTCCGCCTCCTCGTCATCGGTCTGCTCGTACCCCTGCTCGAGCCGGTCATCCTCGCGCTGGTAGGGCAGCGTGTCGTGGGAGCCGAGGTCGCCGGGGCGGAGCCGTTCCGCCCAGGGAACCCAGGGCGGCGCGATGAGGGCCTGCTCACCCGGAATCATGGCGATCTCGCAGATCGTCGCATGCCGGGAGCGCGGCGTTCGGGCCACCGTCACCGCCCAGAACCAGCCGCGGTATCCGGGTGCGAGACTCTCGAAGAGGTGAGTCCCCACGCGCTCACCCTCGAGGCGGAAGCCGCGGTGCTCACCGACGTGGACGCCGGCCACCTCTTCGGCAGCCGCCCGCGCGTCGTGGATGGACGACTCCAGGACGGCGTCGACGGACGCGGGCCGGGTCACCATCAGACGTCGAAGTTGTCGGCGACCACCCGCAGCACCTTGGCGATGTTCTTGCCATGCTCGGGGTACTTGCCCCGTCGCAGCGAGTTGGACGCGGAGTCGAGCAGGCGGATGAGGTCCTCCACGATCGGGACCATCTCGTCGGCGGGTGTGCGCGTGTTCCGCGCCACGGAGGGCAGCGGCTCCTGGAGCTTCACCGCCAGGGCGGACGGCCCCCGCCTGCCATCCGCGACGGAGAACTCGATGCGGGTGCCGGCCTTCGGCGCCGTCACGCCGGGCGGCAGTGCGGTCGCGTGCAGGAAGACTTCACTCCCGTCGTCGGACTGGATGAATCCGAAACCCTTGTCGGCGTCGAAGAACTTGATCCTGCCGGTTGGCACGGCCAAACCTTTCCATGGTGGAACGCGAATGCCGGACGGCACCGCATCCATCTTATCGGTCATCCCCGCAGGGCGGCGACACACCGGCACGACCAGCCCCTGCCGCGCGGGGATGCGCCCGCTCCCGGCCCCGCCGGCATCACTGCGTTGCGGCCCCGCCGGCATCACTGCGTTGCGGCCCCGCCGTGCGGCGACGAAGATCGTCGTGTGAGCATCCTGCAGCGCATCTCCACCATCGGCGCCACGGCCGTCCTGCTGAGCGTGTCATCGGCCGCCGCGGCGGTGGGCCCCTTCGAGACCCCGTCCTTCCTGGAGGACCGGGTCACGGACTCGGCGGGGGTCCTCGGCGGTGACGCCGTCGAGGTGGAGGCCGCCATCTCCCGGCTCTCGGCCGAGACTCCCCTGGACCTCTTCGTGGTCTTCGTGGACTCCTTCGACGGGGTGAACTCCGAGGACTGGGTCAACCAGGCCGCGACGATGTCGAACCTCGGAGTCAATGACGTGCTCCTCGCGGTCGCCGTCGAGGACCGCATCTACGACGTGTCGCTGGACACCGGTGGGGCGGTCGCGGCCGCGGACGTCTCGCGCATCCTCGGGAACGACGTCGAGCCGGCGCTCGCGAACAACGACTGGGCCGGCGCCGCGATCGCCTTCGCGGACGGTCTACGGGCCGCGTACACCGGCCAGGACACCGGCGACGGCGCTGCCGGCGGCGGAGGCATCCCGCTCGGCTGGATCGCACTCGGTGGCGCAGCCGCCGTCGGCGGGGCGCTGCTCGTGGCGAATCGCCGCAGGAAGCCGGGACCGGAGCGTCCCGGAGCTGACCCGCGCACCATCCCGACCCCGGACCTCGACCGGCGGGCCAGCGCGGCTCTCGTCCAGATCGATGACGCCATCCGGTCCTCGGAGGAGGAACTGGGCTTCGCGCGCGCGCAGTTCGGCCTGCAGGCGACCGACACGTACGCCCGCGCCCTCGAGGCGGCGAAGAAGCAGGCGACCCAGGCGTTCGAGATCCGCAAGCGGCTCGACGACCACATCCCCGAGACCGAGCCGGAGCGCAGGGCCATGCTCCTGCAGATCCTCCAGCTCGCCGAGAACGTCGACAGCACCCTCGAGGCGGAGAAGAAGTCCTTCGACGAGCTGCGCGCCATGGAATCGCGCGCCGGAGAGGTGCTGGCCGAGATGTCCACGCGCGCCCAGGAGGTGGGCCGCCGGATCGAGGGCGCACGCTCCATCCTCGCCTCGCTCGCGACGACCTACTCGCCCGGCGCCCTCGCCTCCATCTCGCGCAATCCCGATCAGGCCCTCCAGCTCCTCGAAGCGGCGCGCACGGCGATCGCCGCGGGCCAGGAACGTCTGGCGGCCGACGACCGGCCCGCGGCGGTGGCGAACGCCCGCATCGCCGAGCAGGCCATCGGCCAGGCCGACCGTCTGCTCACGGCCGTCGCGGGCGCGCACACCGCGCTCTCCGAGGCGGGCCCCAAGCTCGAGCAGCGGATCGCCTCCATCACCGCGGACATCAGGGATGCCAACCGCCTCGCCGCGAACGACGCCGGGGTGACCGCCGCACGGGAGGAGGCCCAGGCCGCCGTCTCCGATGGCCACAACGCGCGGCGTGGCGGCGATCCCCTGGCCGCGCTCTCCCGCCTCGAACGGGCGGAAACGGCTCTCGACGCCGCGCTGGCGCCCTACCGCGAGCGCGAGGCGAATCAGCAACGCTTCGCCGCACTCATGGCGGAGCGCTTCCCGCGGGTGGAGGCGAAGATCTCGGCGGTCGACACCTTCATCGCCTCCAACCGGGGCGCCATGGACACGCTGCCCCGCACCCGGTTGTCAGAGGCACGGCGGATCCTGGAGCACGCCCGGGGGATCGCCACCTCTGATCCGGCGGCTGCCCTGCGCGCGCTCGACCAGGCTGAGCGGCTCGCGGACGAGGCGCACGCCCTGGCGAACCAGCAGCGGGACAACTTCCCGTGGAACACCCCCTCCGGACGGGGCGGCGGCGGCATCGACATCGGCTCGCTCATCCTCGGCGGAATCCTGAGCGACGCCATGCGTGGCGGGTCACGGGGCGGCTCGTGGGGCGGGGGCACGTGGAGCGGGGGCTCCCGGGGTGGCGGCTTCGGGGGTGGCACCCGGATCGGGGGATTCGGGGGATCGATCGGGCGGGGCGGCGGCCGCAGCGGCGGATTCGGCGGCAGGTTCTGACAGGCCCGCGGCCGGGGGTGCCGGTCGCGGTGATTTGGGCAACAATCATCACGTAACCTCCTGGAAGGAAAACCATGACCGAGAAGCAGTCGATCCTGGGGCGCATCGCCCAGTTGACACGCGCGAACATCAACGCCCTCCTCGACCGGGCCGAGGACCCCGAGAAGATGCTCGACCAGCTCATCCGGGACTACACGTCGTCGATCTCCGAGGCCGAGGAGGCCGTGGCGGTGACGATCGGCAACCTGCGGCTCGCCGAACGTGACCACGCCGAGGACGTGGCGGCGGCCGCCGACTGGGGCAACAAGGCGCTGGCCGCCTCCGCCAAGGCCGACGAGCTCCGCGCGGCGGGCAACGCGGTGGACGCCGACCGCTTCGACAACCTCGCCCGCATCGCGATCACCAAGCAGGTGGCCGCCGAGAACGAGGCGCGCGCCGCCGAGCCGATGATCGCCGCGCAGAACGAGGTCGTGGCGAAGCTGAAGGACGGCCTCGTCCAGATGCGCTCCAAGCTCGATGACCTGCGCAACAAGCGGGACGAACTGGTTGCCCGGGCGAAGACCGCCGAGGCGCAGGGCAAGGTGCAGAAGGCGATCTCCTCCATCAACGTGCTCGATCCCACCACCGAGATCTCCCGCTTCGAGGACCAGGTCCGGCGCGAGGAGGCGCGCGTCGCGGGCCAGGCCGAGATCGCCGCGACCTCCCTCGAGAGCCAGTTCGCCGAACTGGAGGACTACGGCAGGAAGTCCGAGATCGAGGCCCGCCTCGCGGCGCTGAAGGCCGGCAGGACCCAGCCCCAGATCGAACAGTGACACCCGCTCGCTGACTCCGTTCGGAAGCCCCCGGTACCTCCACAGGATCGGGGGCTTCCGGCCACTAGGCTGGGGGGGTGACGAACGGCGTGACCACCTATCTGCTCGTGGACGGGGAGAACATCGACGCGACGCTCGGGATGAGCGTGCTCGGTCGTCGGCCCAATCCGGAGGAACGTCCGCGGTGGGACCGCATCCTCGCCTTCTCCCGCGAGGTCTGGTCCGCCGCGACCCGGGGACTGTTCTTCCTGAACGCGTCGTCGGGCCAGATGCCGATGAGCTTCGTCCAGGCCCTCCTCGCGATGGAGTACCAGCCGATCCCGCTATCGTCGCAGGGGGGCGAGAAGGTTGTCGACATCGGCATCCAGCGCACCCTCCGGGCCATCGCCGAGCGGGAGAGCGGTGACGTGCTGCTCGCCAGCCACGACGGCGACTTCATCCCCGAGGTCGCCGAGCTGCTCCGGCGCGGGCGCCGGGTGGGGATCCTGTGCTTCCGCGAGTTCCTGAACTCGCACCTCGCGGAGCTGGCGACCGACGGACTGCAGATCTTCGACCTGGAGGACAACATCGGCGCGTTCAACGCGGTCCTGCCCCGCGTCCGCATCATCCCGCTGGAGAGCTTCGATCCCACCCGCTACCTGTGAGCTTCACAGCGAACACCCAGCCACAGGGGCGACACTGGGTGCATGAAGCAGTCCGCGGAACCGGAGGCCCTGCTGCTCGTCGTCGATGACGAGCCGAACATCCTCGACCTGCTGGCGACGTCCCTGCGCTTCGCGGGCTTCGACGTCGTGACCGCCCCCAACGGCACGGGAGCGCTCCGGCAGGCGGCCAGCCACCCGGTAGACCTGATCGTGCTGGACGTGATGATGCCGGACATGGACGGATTCACCGTTCTCCGCCGCCTGCGCGCCGCCGGGTCCACCGTGCCGGTGGTGTTCCTGACCGCGCGGGACGACACCGAGGACAAGGTGAAGGGTCTGACCGCCGGTGGGGATGACTACATCACCAAGCCCTTCTCGCTGGAGGAGGTCGTGGCGCGGATCCGTGCGGTGCTGCGGCGCACGAAGGGGGGCGCGGAGGACGCCGTGCTGCGGTACGCGGACCTGGAGCTCGACGAGGACGCCTACGAGGTCCGCCGGGCGGGCCGCACCATCGACCTGTCCCCCACGGAGTTCAAGCTGCTGCGATACCTCATGCTGAACGCCGAACGCGTGGTCTCGAAGACCCAGATCCTGAACCACGTCTGGGAGTACGACTTCATGGGGGAGGCGAACATCGTCGAGTCCTACATCTCCTACCTGCGACGGAAGGTCGACGTCGACGGGCTTCCGCCGCTGATCCACACGCGTCGCGGGATCGGCTACCTCCTGCGCAAGGAAGCGTGATGCGGGAGCGGCTCCAGCGTGTCCCCCTGGCCGGCCGCCTTGTGGTTGCCTTTGTGGGACTGCTCACCCTCGGGCTCACCACAGGGACGCTCGCGATGACCCTGATCCTCCAGATCCGGCTCTACGGACAGGTGGACGAGCAGTTGCGATCCTCGGCGGCCATCCTCGGCAGGGCGGCGCTGGAGGAGATCGCCAACGGCAGCCGGGACTCGACGTCCCTGCCCTCCGACTACTACGTCCTCGTGCAGGGACAGCTCGTCGACCCGATCGAGCTGGCGTTGCCGTCCACGGTGGCCGAGTACGGCACCCCCGATCTGGGGACGTACAGCTTCCCGTTCTCCAGCCTGCAGGATCCGCGGCCGGAGACCGTTCCCAACACCGAGGGCGGACCACTGTGGCGTGTGATCACCATCCCGGTCTACGAGCGGAGCACGGGCATCGTGGTGGGCTCGATGACGATCGGGCTGCCGCTGAAGGGCGTCAGCCAGACGGTGTCGGCATTCCTGAGCCGGGTCCTCCTCGTGGACGCCCTGATCATCCTGCTCGGCGCGGCCCTCGCCTGGCTGCTCGTGCATCGCTCGCTGCGCCCTCTGCGCGAGATCGAGGCGACGGCGGGCGCCATCGCGGCGGGCGACCTCTCACGGCGCATTCCTCCGGGGCCCACCTCGACCGAGGTCGGCTCGCTGGCCAACTCCCTCAACACCATGCTGACGCAGATCGAGTCATCCTTCGCCGCGCGGCGGGAATCGGAGGAACGCATGCGCCGCTTCGTCTCCGACGCGTCCCACGAACTGCGCACCCCCCTCGCCACGGTCCGCGGTTACGGCGAGCTGTACCGGCTCGGCGGGATCCCGCCCGCGGAACTCCCGGGTGCCATGCAGCGCATCGAGTCCGAGGCCGAGCGGATGTCGAGCCTCGTGGCCGACATGCTGCAGCTCGCCCGGCTTGATGAGGGCCGTCCGCTCGACCTGCGCGAGGCGGACCTGACCGGTCTGGCCCAGGACGCCGCCGCCAACCTCCAGGTGCTCGATCCCTCCCGGCCAGTGCAGGTGGTGGGCCTCACCGGCGGCCCGCCCCCCTCCGTGACCGCCGTGGTGGACGAGGAGAAGGTGCGCCAGATCCTCTCCAATCTGACCGAGAACGCGCTGACCCACACCCCGTCGGGCACCGCGGTGGAGTTCGCCGTCGGCACCGACGGGCCGGACGTCGTCCTTGAGGTCCGCGACCACGGTCCCGGTGTCCCGGTCGCCGACCGGGACAGCATCTTCGGGCGATTCGTCCGCGTCGACACGTCCCGCTCCCGCGCCTCGGGGGGGACTGGTCTCGGGCTCGCCATCGTCGCCGCGATCGCCGCCGCGCACGGCGGGTCCGCCTCCGCCGTCGAGACGCCCGGCGGCGGGCTGACGGTGCGGGTGACGCTCCCGGCGAGGTGACCCCGCGAACCAGGGGCGCTGCGGCGGTGCAACTGACTGGTGCGCGTCGGGCAAACCGCCTACGATGGCCGATCGTACCTACCCGACGGCCAAGGACGTTCTCATGGGTGCCCAGCACGCACCACACTGGTTGCTTCCAGCCTACGTACGCAGCGTCACCGCCCTCGGCGCCACGGCTCCCCGCGAGCAGATCGAGGCCGCCGGGCGGCGCCTCCTCGAGCGCTGGTGCTCCCCCGATCGCCACCACCACGACGTCACGCACCTCGTCGCGGTGCTCCAGCGCGTGGACGCCCTGGCCCAGGAGACCCACAGCCCGGAGATCGTCCGCGTGGCCGCCTGGTACCACGGTGCCGTCTTCGACACCCTGCGTCTCTCCGGCTACGAACGTGCCGCCGGCGAGAATAAGCCCGCCTCCGCGGAACTCGCCGTCAGTGAGCTGACCGCACTCGGGGTGCCGGATCGGGTCGCCGCCCGTGTCCGGGACATCATCCTGAGCCTGGTGCGTCACGACGCCGATCCGACCGATGTGGACTGCATGGCCCTCTGCGACGCCGATCTCGGCATCCTCGCGGCGGAGCCACAGAAGTACAAGGACTACCGCACCCGGGTCCGCGAGGAGTTCGCCCACATCGACCCACGTGCGTACATCGAGGCCCGCATCGCGATCATCACCCGCCTCCTGGCCCGCCGCAAGCTGTTCCTGAGCCCGCTGGCGTCGGCGTGGGAGGAGCCGGCGCGCCAGAATCTCGCCGCCGAGCTCCAGAAGCTCAAGGCCGAGCTCGCCAAGCTCCCGCCGCGCTCCCCGGATGAGGTGGTGGAGATGCCCCCGGTGGTGCCGCCGGCACCGAAGCGGCCGCCCACGGGAAGCCGCTTCGCCCGCGACGACACCCTCGCGGAATCACAGGTTCTCCCCCGCATCGCGCGCCTGCCGTCCGCTCCGCCAGCCCGGACGAGGATGAGCCCGAGGTGATCGGGGTGCCCTACGAGGAACGTGCCGCCCGGGCGCGCCGCGCCGAGCTGGAGGTCACCTCCGGCATCGAGCGGGTCCCCCAGGGCATCCGCGACCTGCCGAAGAAGACGGCACCACCGGCACCCAGCGCCGTCTCTCCCGCCGCCACGACCCCCGCCGCCGTCTCTCCCGCCGCCACGGCTCCCGGCAGCGCCCCGTCGCCCGCGAGCGCCCCCACCCCGGCGGAGGACGAGTCCGCCGGAGAGCAACGGACCGAGACGACGACGAGGAGACCGGCGCCAGACGACGTCGAATCCACAGGCACGCTCTTCCGGCCGATCCGCCCCTGACCGACGCCATAGCCTCGTTCCCGACCGCTCACCCACAGAAGGGAACACCATGAAGTACACCGTCGACACCGCCGAGATCTCCTGGTCCGCTGCCCGTGCCCGGGCCTCGGCGTCGGCCATCCAGAGTGAAGTGGCCGCCATGATGTCGCACCTGCTGGGTCTGCAGGCCAGCTGGACGGGGTCCGCGTCGGCCGCGTTCGGGGACCTGGCGCATCGCTGGCGAGTCACCCAGCAGCAGGTCGAGGCCGCACTGGAGCAGATCTCGGCGGCGCTGGACCGCGCGTCGGCCGCCTATGCCGAGGCGGAGAGCATGAACGCGCGCATGTTCGCCGGCTGACAACACGACGGGGGCGGGCCCAGGGCCCGCCCCCGTCGTGTGTGACGACCGGTCAGTAGTCCATGCCCATGTCGCCGCCGCCGCCCGGCGTGGGCTGCGGCTTCTCCGGCTTGTCCGCGACCACGGCTTCGGTGGTGAGGAACAGGCCGGCGATGGACGCGGCGTTCTGGAGCGCGGAACGCGTGACCTTGACGGGGTCGGCGACGCCGGCCGCCAGCAGGTCCTCGTACTCGCCGGTGGCGGCGTTGAGGCCGTGGCCCACGGGAAGGCCGCGCACCTTCTCCGCCACGACGCCGCCCTCGAGGCCGGCGTTGATGGCGATCTGCTTGAGCGGGGCCTCCACGGCGACCTTGACGATGTTGGCGCCGGTGGCCTCGTCGCCCGTGAGGTCGAGCGAGGCGAAGGCGTCCTTGGCGGCCTGGATGAGCGCCACGCCGCCTCCGGGGACGATGCCCTCCTCCACCGCGGCCTTGGCGTTGCGGACGGCGTCCTCGATGCGGTGCTTGCGCTCCTTGAGCTCCACCTCGGTCGCCGCGCCCGCCTTGATGACCGCCACACCGCCGGCCAGCTTGGCGAGCCGCTCCTGGAGCTTCTCGCGGTCGTAGTCCGAGTCCGACTTCTCGATCTCGGCGCGGATCTGGTTCACGCGACCCGCGAGCTGGGCCGGGTCGCCAGCACCCTCGACGATGGTGGTCTCGTCCTTGGTGACAACGACCTTGCGGGCCTGACCGAGCAGGTCGAGGTCC
>JALHDK010000267.1 GCA_022838965.1 Actinomycetales bacterium
GGTCCTGCATCCGGTTCCAGTTGATGGCCTGGACCGGGCCTGCCAGCAGCTTCAGCTTCTCGCTCATCGCTCTCCTCCCGGGTGTGCGGTACGTCCGGCCGCGCGTCTCCTGCGGCTCATCCGGGACCATCATCCCACCCCCCGCCCACACCCACACCCGGCGGGCCGGGAGCCGGCCGGGTTTCACACTCCCCCCACCGCACAACCCCCACCCCGACATACGGGAGTACGGGTGGAATGATACGGTTGCCCGCATGAAAACCACCATCGACATCCCCGATGACCTCGCCCGGCAGGCGAAGGAACTCGCCGTCCGGGAGGGCGCGACGCTCCGGGATCTCGTCATCTGGGGGCTTCGGCAGGAGGTGGAGCGGCGGATGAGGGCGCGCCCGGTCGCGGACTTCCGGTTCGCCACCTACGGCGGCGGCTGGCTCCGGCCCGGGGTGACGGCCGCCTCGATGGTCGAGTTGTCCTACGAGGACGTCCCATGATCGCCCTCGACACCAGCGTGCTCGTCCACGCGCACCGCACGGGGAGCCCGCAGCATCACCGCGCGGCGGGCGCGCTGCGCGGGCTCGCGGCGGCGGCAACACCGTGGGGCGTGCCCTGGCCATGTGTCCATGAGTTCCTCGCAGTGGTGACGAATCCGCGGATCTTCGCAGACCCGACACCCCTTGATCTCGCCCTCAAGTTCCTCGCGGACCTGTCCCACCATCCCCTCCACGCCGCACTGGGGGAGACCCCGAGCCACCTCGAGGTTCTCGGTCGGCTGCTGCGGACCAGCGGTGCCACCGGCCCACGGGTGCACGATGCCCGGATCGCGGCGATCTGCCTGACCCACGGCGTCCGGGAACTCTGGACGGCCGATCGCGACTTCTCCTGGTTCCCCGGACTGCGAACCCGCAATCCCCTCATCGAGGCGCTGGCGTGATGCGTGTCGGTTTCCTCGCCGGCTACTGGGGCTCGCGACCACCACAGGGCATTGCGGAGGTGTTCGCCGCCGCCGACTCGCTCGGACTGGACTCGCTCTGGACCTCCGAGTCCTACGGCTCGGACGCCTTCACCCCGCTCGCGTGGTGGGGCGCGGCGACGTCGCGGGCCCGCCTCGGCACCGCCGTCGCCCAGATCTCGGCGCGCACCCCGACGGCGACGGCGATGGCCGCCATGACGCTCGACCACCTCTCGGGCGGGCGGTTCGTCCTCGGCCTGGGAGTCTCCGGGCCGCAGGTGGTGGAGGGGTGGTACGGGCAGCGCTTCGACCGGCCGCTCGAGCGGACCCGCGAGTATGTGGAGATCATCCGGCGGGTGCTGCGGCGCGAGGGGCCGCTGGAGTTCGCCGGGCGGCAGTTCACCCTGCCGCTCCCGACGGCGCAGGCCAAGGCGCTGCAGGCGAACCTCCGGCCGCTGCGCGCCGACCTGCCCATCCACCTCGCCGCCCAGGGCCCGAAGAACACCGCCCTCGCCGCCGAGATCGCCGACGGCTGGCTCCCCGCGTTCTTCTCCCCCCGCCTCGACGCCGAGTACCGCCGCCAGCTCGCCGAGGGCTTCGCCCGGCGGGCCGACGGCGCCCGCCCGGCGGACGAGTTCGAGGTGAACGTCGCGGTGCCGGTGGCGCTCGGGCGGGACGTGGAGGACGCGGCGCGGCTGCTCGCGCCGCACGTCGCGCTCTATGTGGGCGGCATGGGTTCGGCGGAGGTGAACTTCCACCGCGTCGTGCTGGAGCGGCTGGGCCACGAGGCGGCCTGCGCCCGGATCGCGGCGGCGTGGTCCGCCGGCGATCGCGCGGCGGCAGCGGCCGCGGTCCCGATCGAACTCGTGCTCGACGTCGCCCTCGCGGGCCGCCCCGACCAACTCGCCGGGCAGGCGCGGCGCTTCGACGGCACCGTGGTCACCGGGCTGTTGCTCCAGACCGACCCGGGGGCACTGCCGGTCGTGGTGGAGGCGCTGCGCCCACCTGCCTGACGTCCGGGCCCGCGGCCGCTGCTGCAGACCATGCGGTTGGAGCGCGAGCTATTGGCGCCGCTGCGCGAGCAGTCCCATGTCATCGACACCAGCACCCTGCGTTCCTCGCAGCTGCTAAGCTACGTAAAGGAGTTGCTGTCGGTACCGCCCAGCAGCCTCACGCTGGTGTTCCAGTCGTTTGCCTTCAAGCGCGGTATCTCCATGGACGCAGACTATGTGTTCGACG